>CAXUIE010000359.1:0-3636 GCA_964250825.1 uncultured Acidisphaera sp.
TTCCACCCGCCCTACAAGGCCAACCCGGGGGGGACCGCGATGACGGCGGGCCGCGGGCCGCGCGACCGCATCTTCCTGTCCGCCGCCGTAGGCGTGGGCAACCCCGTGGTGTACGTGGGCAGCCGCACCGGGCGGGACGGCATTCATGGCGCGACCATGGCCTCCGCCGGGTTCGGCCCAGAAAGCGCCAGCGAGAGCAAGCGCCCCACGGTGCAGGTGGGGGACCCGTTCACCGAGAAGCTGCTGATCGAGGCGTGCCTGGAGCTGATGGCGACCGACGCGATCGTGGCGATCCAGGACATGGGGGCCGCGGGGCTCACCAGTTCGGCCGTCGAGATGGCGGGCAAGGGCGGGGTCGGGATCGCGCTCGACCTCGACCAGGTGCCGCAGCGCGAAACCGGCATGACCGCCTACGAGATGATGCTGTCGGAAAGCCAGGAGCGGATGCTCCTCGTGCTTCGTCCGGACCGCGAGGCCATCGCGCGCGCGATCTTCGCCAAATGGGAGCTGCCGTTCGCGGTCGTTGGACATCTGACCGATACCGGGCGCATCGTGGTCCGCCACCGCGGCGAGGTGGAGGCCGACATATCGCTCGCGCCATTGGCCGAGCAGGCGCCACTTTATCACCGGCCGACGACGGAGGCGCCGAAGCCGCCCGCGCTCAGCGCCGCTCGCCTGGAAAACCGCTTCGGTTTGGCGGAAACCTTGCTCCGCTTGATCGCCTGCCCCGACCTGTGCTCGCGCGCCTGGGTGTGGGACCAGTACGACAGCACGATCGGCGGGCAGACGGTCAAGCGCCCGGGTGCGGCCGACGCCGCGGTGGTGCTGATCGAGGGGACCGGCCGCGCGCTGGCGCTGACCACCGACTGCCCCCCGCGCTACGGCGCCGCCGAGCCGTCGGGGGGCGGCGCGCAGGCGGTCGCCGAGGCGTGGCGCAACCTCACGGCGGTCGGCGCGCGGCCGCTCGCCATCACCGACAACATGAACTTCGGCAATCCGGAGAAGCCGGAGATCATGGTGCAGTTCGCCGCCGCGATCCGCGGCATGGCCGAGGCCTGCCGGGTGCTCGACTTCCCGGTCGTGTCCGGCAATGTGTCGCTGTACAACGAGACAAACGGGCGGGCGATCCTGCCCACCCCCGTCATCGGTGGCCTCGGCGTGCTCGACGACGCGGCGCGCGCGGCCGGGATCGCGCTGCCGCCCTGGCTGGACCTCGTGCTGATTGGCGAAACGCGGGGCTGGCTCGGCCAGTCGCTTTGGTTGCGCGAGATCGGCGGACGCGAGGAGGGCGCCCCGCCGCCGGTCGACCTCAAGGCCGAGCGCCGCAACGGCGATTGGGTGCGCGCCCGGATCGCGGCCGGCGAGGTGCGCGCCTGCCACGACCTGTCGGATGGCGGCCTGCTGGTCGCGGTCGCCGAGATGGCGATCGCGGGCGATACTGGCGTGCGGCTGTCGGCGGGCCCGCGCGAGTTGCCCGGCCATGGGTTCTGGTTCGGCGAGGACCAGGGGCGATACCTCCTGGCCGTCGCCGAGTCGGCGTCGCTGATCCGCACCGCCGAGACGGCGGGCGTCCCGGCGGTTCGCATCGGCCACAGCGGCGGGCGGGATTTGACACTGCCGGACGGCGGAACCATATCGATAGCGGCGTTGCGCGCCGCGCACGAGCGCTTCTTCCCGGCCTGGATGGATGGTCCCGGCTGAGACCGAAAGGGTGGTTGCATGGCGATGTCCGTCGGCGAGATCGAAAGCTTGATCAAGGCCGCGCTTCCCGACGCGCGGATCACGATCGAGGATCTGGCCGGCGACGGCGACCACTACGCCGCCACCGTCGTGAGCGAGCGCTTTCGCGGCATCTCCCGCGTGAAACAGCATCAAATCGTCTACGCCGCGCTCAGCGGCCGCATGGGCGGCGTGTTGCACGCGCTCGCCCTGCAAACCTCCGCACCCGAATAGCCAAGGATCCTCCATGATGGCCATCGACGCCGCCGCCCGCATCCAGTCCGAGATCACCGACAACCCCGTGATGCTCTACATGAAGGGCACCGCGATGTTCCCGCAATGCGGGTTCTCGGCGCGGGTCGTGCAGATCTTGTCGCACCTCAACGTGCCGTTCAAAACGGCGAACGTCCTGGAGGATGACGGCTTGCGCGAGGGTATCAAGCAGTTCTCGAGCTGGCCGACCGTTCCGCAGCTTTACGTCAAGGGCGAGTTCATCGGTGGCTGCGACATCGTGACCGAAATGTTCCAGTCGGGCGAGCTCGAAACGCTGCTCGAGGAGAAGGGCATCCCGCACCAGGCCGCGGCTTGATGCCACCACGGCTCTCGATGGCGCCGAGGTAATCAACCAGTAACCCGCATGGGGCTAATCGGCCCCATGCGCATCGACGTCGTCATGCCCGCGTTCAACGTCGCGCCTTGGATCAGCGACGCGATTGCATCTGTTCGGGGCCAAACCCACGCCGATTGGTCCTTGGTGGTGGTGGATGACGGGTCCAGCGATCTGACGGCGATGACGGTCGGCACGGTGGCCGATCCTCGCCTTCGCCTGCTCCGTCAAGCCAACGCCGGGGTTGCCGTCGCCCGCAACCGTGGCTTGGCCGCATCAACGGGCGAGGCCGTCCTGTTTCTCGACGCCGACGACTGGCTGGCGTCCGACGCTCTCGCCCGGCTCGCCCGGGCGCTCGATGCCATGCCGGACGCCGCCGCCGCTGCCGCTCCCTTTGTGTTCGTGCCCGAAACCGCGGCTCCCGCTCCAGCGAAAGCGGGCGAAGGCCGCAACACGGGCCGTCGTTGCGAGCCGGAGGCGAAGCAATGGAGGAGCGGGCGCGCCAAGGGTGGATTGCCGCCGCGTCGGCTCGCGTCGGGGCATGTCTTGCCGCGCCTGCTCGAGCGCAACCTGTTCGCCAACGGCGGCCACCTGCTGATCCGGCGGGCGGCGCTGGAGCGGGCAGGGGGGTTCCGCCCGGGCCTCATGTATGGCGAGGATTGGGAGCTTTGGTGCCGTCTTGCCCTAATCGGCCCGATCGCCGTGGCGCCGGGCCGAGACCCCGTGCTTTTCGTCCGCCAGCGCGCAAGTGGGGCCACACTTCGAATGGCGCGTGACGCGGCTTGGTTCGGCCCGTGCATGGACGCCATATTCGGCAACCCCGACCTGCTCGCGCGCTTCGGTGCCGCTGCAATGGCCCACTATCGCCGCCGCGCGGAAACCGAGAACAGTTGGATCATCGGCCGCGAACTCGTGCGGCACGGACAGGTGCGGGAAGGCCGCCGCTGGTTGCGTCGCTCAGCCCTGGCTAAGCCAAGCGGCAAGCGGCTCGCCCTCTGGGCCGCCGCCCACGGCCGCGCGGCGGTTCCCGCCGCCGCCCGCGGGCCGTTCCGCCCCTACGGAGCCTAGGTCCGCAGCGAGTCTGGCACCTTGCCGCCGTTCTCGGCGAGCTTCTGCATCACCTGCTTTTGCAGCCACATGTTCATGGTGGCGGTGTCGTTGGTGTCACCCGTGTAGTGCAGCTCCTGGGCGAGTTCGGCGCGCGCGTGGAGGCTGCTGTCGAGATCGAGCAGCTTCATCAGATCAACGATGGAGGTCTGCCAGTTCAATTTCTGCGGGTTTTTGGCGGCGAGCCCGGCGCAGCCTGTCGA
>CAXUIE010000360.1:0-3631 GCA_964250825.1 uncultured Acidisphaera sp.
ATGTCGAGCTCGGCGAGGCTTTGTCCGGCGGACACCTCGTCACCGGGTTGCGCCAGCAGCCGGAGCACTCTCGCCTGACCCAGCGGCCGCAGAAACGCGACATGGCCAGGATCGAACGCGACGGCGCCCGGGACATGCACCGGTTCGGTGATCGGGCGGCGGTCGACCCGAGCGTAGCGCAGCTCCACCGTCTTTTGCTGCTCGTCGTTCATGCGGACCACGCCTGGCGGGTCGGCCGGCTGTGCGCCCGATTGGTTCTCGGCGGCTGCGGCTTGGCCCGCGATCAGAACGGTCGTTAGGACGGCAGCCCATCGCCTCACGGCAGACCGCCGGAGGCGAGGCGCAGCCGCAAACGGGCAGCATCCAGGTCTGTCCGCGTTTTGTCGCGCGCGTAGGCGGCATCAAACGCGAGCGCGTTGGCGCGCACCACCTCGATCAGCGCCACCTCGCCGAGGCGCCACGCGCGCTCGATCTGGCCGCGTCGCTTCTCCAACTCGGCGGCCGCCCGTATCGCGGCGGCGTTGCCGCGCTCGGCGCCCGACAGGATGGCCTCCGCCTGCTTGATTGCGGTCGTCACCTCGCGCTGGACGAGGGCGAGCTGCACCTCGGCTTGCGTGAGGGCCTGTTCGGCTTCGGCCCGCCGGGGCGCGTTGCGCGCCTCTGTCGCGAAAAAGAAGTGCGCCGTGATGCCGAAGCGCGTGTCCCATCGGGTGCCGGGCTGCTTCTCGTTGACGCCTTCAACCCCGATCTCAGGGTCGTCCCGGTCGGCGATGCGCACCAGGCGCACGTTGGCCTTTGCCGCTGCAACGGCCTGTTCGGCCGCGACGACCCGAGGGTTCGCTGACGGTCCGCCGTTAGCGCCGGCTGGCGCGTCGCCAAGCGCGTCCAATCGAGGCACCAGGTCCGTCCCCGTCACGGCGGCGAGGGCGACCCGGGCCGCATCGAACTGCGCCTGTGCCGCCTGCATGCTCACGATGGCTCCCGCAGCGTCCGCATCCGCCGCGAGCGAATCGCTTTGGGACGATTCACCCGTCCGGAACCGCCTAGCGAGATCGGTCGCCAAGGCCTGGTCGGTCGCCAGGCGGCGGGCTGCGACGTCGCGCGCGTTCGCGGCCAGGGTTGCTTGCGTCGCGAGGTCGAGGACCTGCGCCGCCAGGGCCAAGTGCGCAGCCTCGGCCGCGGCGGCGTCCGCGACCGCATCGGATCGCGCCAGGGTCTGCGTCGCGGTGCCCTCGGCGGGCAGCCAGACCGGCGTGCTGAGTTCCACCTGTGTCGTGACGTAATTGTTGTTGCTGCCGGCGACCTTGTCGTTGATGTAGCTGCCTTTCGCCGAGGGAGCGTTCGGGACCAGGGCGCCTCCGGCCGCATACCGCGCGGCCGAGGTCGCTTGTCGGGCGGCGAACATCCGGCGTTGCGGCAACCGCTCCCAGGCCAGCGCGACCGCGTCGTGGAAGCTCTGGGTTGCCGGCGGCGGCTGACGCCCGGACGCGCCCCGAGGGCTGCCTAGGCTACCCGTGGTCGGCAGCAGCGGTAGAAACATCACGAAAAGCATAGCGGCCCGGACCGCGGAAGGCGCGAGGCGGCCAAAGAGCCGTGTGACGTTGCCGTCCGCCCTCGCTTCGGCCAAGCCCGCGTGCTGCATGTCGCCGCTTTCCGTCCCGCCGGAGTTCAGCATCGGTGTCCCTTCAAGCTCGCGGCAGCGCACTGAGCGATGCCTCCACTACGTGGAACAACCTGCGCTGCAGTGGAGGGTGATCGCGAGGAAATAGCCGATCTCCTCGTCCCGCGGCGAGGGCGCGCGCAGTGTCGGCTTTCGAAACGAGCCGGCGCTAGTCCACGTCCACCTTGCGTGGCTTGCCGTTCTCGTCGAGCGCCACGAAGGTGAACACGCCTTCCGTCACTTTCTTAGCATCGCCACTCGCGCGGTCGCGCACCCAGGTCTCGATCTTGACCGCGACGGAGGTGTCGCCCGTGCGCTCTGCCGCGCAGTAGCAGCTCACCTCGTCGCCGACCGCGACCGGGCGGAGAAAACGCATCGCCTCGATGCTCACGGTCGCGACCCGGCCGCGCGCCAGCTCGGCCGCGAAGGTGCCGCCAGCCAGGTCCATTTGCGACAAGGTCCAGCCGCCGAAGATCGCACCGCTCGCGTTGGCATCGCGCGGCATGGCGATGGTGCGTAGATGCGGGCCGCCCGGCACGTTGGGAACCACATCCGCCATCTCGGCTCTCCTGCCTCTACGCTTGCTTCAACTCGATCAAGCTGCGGCGGATCTTGCGGCCGCGCAGGATCTTGTCCTCGATGTAGGCCCCGTCGCCCCAGCGCACCGCGCGGGCCATCGCCTGCGCGTCCTCCGTGAAGCGCGCCAGCATCTCGAGCAGCGCTTCGCGGTTGTTGAGGAACACGTCGCGCCACATCACCGGATCGGAGGCGGCGATGCGGGTGAAGTCGCGAAAGCCCGAGGCGGCGAATTGCAGCACCTCGCGCCGGCTCTCGTCCTCTAGGTCGTCGGCGGTGCCGCAGATGGTGAAGGCGATCAGGTGCGGCAGGTGGCTCACCACGGCGAGCACGCGGTCGTGGTGCGCGGGGTCCATCCGCTCCACGGTCGAGCCGCAGCGCCGCCACAGCTCGGCCACGCGCTCGACCGCGCCCAAGTCGGTGTCGGGCAGCGGGGTGAGCAGGGTCCAGCGGCCCTCGAACAGGGTGGTGAAGCCGGCGTCCGGCCCGGAATACTCCGTGCCGGCGACCGGGTGCGCGGGAACGAAATGCACGCCGGGCGGCACCAGCGGCCCCACGTCGCGGATCACCGACTGCTTGGTGGAACCGACATCGGTCAGCACCGCGCCCGGCGCCAGGTGCGGGGCGATCTCCGCGGCGATCGCGGCGTAGGCGCCGACCGGCGCGCACAGCATCACGCAGTCCGCCCTCTCGACCGCTTGCGCGGCGGTGGGCTCGACCCGGTGGGCGATGCCGAGAGCACGGACGCGGTCGCGGGTGCGCTCGGTGCGCGCGGTCGCGACCACCTCGGCGGCCAGGTCGCCCCGTTCGGTGGCGATGCGGGCGACCGAGCCGCCGATCAGCCCGACGCCGATCAGCGCCAAGCGCTTGAAGATCGGGTCAGCCACGGCGACCGTCCATGAACGCGGCGAGCGCCTCGGACACCAGCGCCACCTCCTCGGCGGTACCGACCGTGATGCGGAGGCAGTGCGGCAGACCGTAGCCGCCGACCCGCCGGACGATTAGCCCGCGCTCCCGGAGATAAGCGTCGGCCTCCGTCGCGGTCGGGGCGTCGCCCAGGTCGGCGAGCACGAAGTTGGCCTCGCTCGGTCCGACGCGAATGCCGGCGGCTTGCAGGTTGGCGGCGAGGACGACCCGCTGTTTCGTGTTGTGCGCGCGGCTCCGCTCCAGCCAGCCCGGGGTTTCGAGTGCAGCGATCGCGGCCTCCTGAGCGGCGATCGACACGTTGAACGGGCTGCGCACCCGATTGAGCACGTCCACCACCGCCGGCGGCGCATACGCCCACCCGACCCGCATCCCGCCCAAGCCCCACACCTTGCTGAAGGTGCGCGTCATCACCGTGTTATCGCCGGTGTCCACCAGTCGGATGCCCGGCTCGTAGTCGGGGCGCTCGAC
>CAXUIE010000361.1:0-3630 GCA_964250825.1 uncultured Acidisphaera sp.
CGCAGCCGGTTCACATCAAAACCGCCCCAATGGCCGCGTTGTGCGAAGGTCTCTAGAAGTCAGGGCAGCAGCAGCATCGAGCGAGCCTGGGGTGCTTCGGTTTCATGTGGCGCAGTTCGGCGCGGGCTCCCACGTCGTGGCGGCCGGCCATGTATCGAGCAACACGATTCCGACTGTGGATGTTCCAGCAGTGACACTAGACGATGAGGTGCTCCCGCCTATTGGGTTCATCAAAATCGATGCCGAGGGGCATGAGCCTGACGTCCTGGCGGGCGCTAAGCGCCTCATGGCACGTGACAGACCTCTGGTATACACAGAAGTTAATGTTTGGTGTCTTTCGGCGTTCGCCGGTTACAGTCCCGGTGCCCTGGTCCGTACACTCTGGAGAACGTTCGAGGTGGGCAAACCAGAGCCGGACGGTCAGGTTTCGCCGCTGCCGGACGGCTACACCTTTTTGCACGACACAATCGTCCATAACCGAGGAATTGCGGATATTGTAATCCGTCCGATCGAGGGTGCGCAGATGCCTTCCTTGCCGGAACTTACCTGGCCACAGGCGGCGCTGATCGCCGTACGTAATCCTGTGTCATCGGATTAGGGAAACCTCATCCAGACCGGAAACATCCTGGGTGATGAAGTTGCTCATTGATAAATGAGAAGAGCGCCGCGCCGCGGAAAGAGACGAAAGCTTGGGTCCGAACTGTATCAGCCATGCTACCGAGTTTGGAGGAGTTGGACCCGCCAGCCTCGCCGCATCCACCGGAAAGCGGGTTTCGGGGTCGGGTAGACCGTCATGCATTACCGTACGCGCACGCACCAAATGATACGTTTCGAACGACTACTCCACGGTTGGCCCTACCAGGAGACTGACGAGGGCCTTCGTTTCAGACCGTGCGCTCCCAACGGCGTCCTCGCGCGACTCGGAGACAAGCGGACCATGTTTGTCATGTCACACCTCGCGGTGGCCGGCGGGCACCGGCTCCCGATTGCCTAAATAGCGTATGCCTCGCATCACGCGCCAGGAATGCCTGCATTGGCTCGATTCCTGCTGACAGCTCATGTCAGCTTTCTCCCGGGCTTATTCGACAGTGAATGGACAGCTTTCAAATCCAAGTCGCTCTTGCACAAACACGTGCGCGAGAGGGCTCGACCGGCGTAGATAGCCGCGATGCTCGAGGAGACAAACCTTGAAGAACTCGGTTCCGCTCCGCCTCCATGTCCCGGAGCCGCCCGCCCGACCCGGACAGGCCGCTGACTTCAGTTGGGTGAAAGTTCCGCCTGCCGGGTTGGTGGCACGCCCCGACTTCAACACCGAGCCGCACGCCATGCGCGAGCACGGCTACTCCCTGATCCGCGTGCTCGACGATAACGGCCGGGCGGTCGGGCCGTGGGACCCGCATCTCGACCCCGACACGCTGCGCCGAGGCTTGCGCCTGATGATGCTCACGCGCGCGTACGACGAGCGGATGTTCCGCGCGCAACGTCAGGGCAAGACGTCATTCTACATGCGCTGCACGGGCGAGGAGGCAATCGGGGTCGCGCAGGCGATGGCGCTCGACGACCGGGACATGGTGTTCCCGACCTATCGCCAGCAGGGCTTGCTGATCGCCCGGGGCTGGCCGCTGATCGAAATGATGAATCAGGTGTTCTCCAACAGCCGCGACCGGCTGAAGGGCCGGCAGATGCCGGTGATGTATTCCAGCAAGGCCGCCGGGTTTTTCTCCATCGCCGGCAATCTCGCGACCCAGTTCCCGCAAGCCGTGGGCTGGGCGATGGCGTCGGCGATCAAGGGCGACGACCGGATCGCCGCCGGCTGGATCGGCGAGGGCGCCACGGCCGAGGGCGACTTCCATCACGCGCTGACCTTCGCCAGCGTGTACCGGGCTCCGGTGATCCTCAACATCGTCAACAACCAGTATGCGATCTCCTCCTTCCAGGGGATCGCGGGCGGCGAGCACAGCACCTTCGCCGCTCGAGCGCTCGGTTACGGCTTGCCTGCCTTGCGGGTGGACGGCAACGACTTCCTCGCCGTCCACGCCGCGACCACCTGGGCGGCCGACCGGGCGCGCAACAATGTCGGCCCGACGGTGATCGAGCTGTTCTCCTATCGCGCGTCGGCGCATTCCACGAGCGATGATCCGAGCAAGTACCGCCCCGCCGACGAGGCGAGCCACTGGCCGCTCGGCGACCCGATCGCGCGACTTCGGGCGCATCTCGCGGCGACCGGCGGCTGGTCCGACGCGGAAGGAGAAGAGATGGCGGCCGAGGTGGACCGCACGGTGCGCGCGGCGCAAGGCGAGGCCGAAGGCTACGGCACCCTGGGCACCGGCGAGCACCACAGCCCGGCCACCATGTTCGACGACGTGTTCAAGGAGATGCCCTGGCACCTGCGCCGCCAGCGGCAGGAGCTGGGGTACTGAGATGCCGCGGATGAACATGGTCCAGGCGCTGAACTCGGCGATGGATGTGATGATGGCCCGCGACCCCAATGTGGTGGTGTTCGGCGAGGACGTGGGCTATTTCGGCGGCGTGTTCCGCTGCACGGAAGGATTGCAGCGTAAGTACGGGCCGGCGCGCGCCTTCGACACGCCCATCGCGGAGGCCGGCATCCTGGCCACCGCCGTCGGCATGGGCGTCTACGGCTTGCGCCCGGTGGTGGAGATCCAGTTCGCCGACTACATCTACCCCGCCACGGATCAGCTCGTCTCGACGGCCGCGCGGCTGCGCTACCGCTCGGCCGGCGAGTTCACCGCACCGATCACGGTGCGCGCCCCGTGTGGGGGCGGGATCTTCGGCGGGCAAACCCACAGCCAAAGCCCCGAGGCGATCTTCACCCATGTCTGCGGGCTGAAAACCGTGATGCCGTCCAACCCGTACGACGCCAAGGGCCTGCTCATCAGCGCCATCGCCGACGACGATCCGGTGATCTTCCTGGAGCCCAAGCGGCTCTACAACGGCCCGTTCGACGGCCATCACGACCGGCCGGTGACGCCCTGGGCCGAGCACGGCGCGGGCGACGTGCCGGCCGAGCATTACGCGATCCCGCTCGGGGAGGCGTCGGTGGCGCGGCCTGGCGAGGACGTGACGGTGCTCGCCTATGGCACCATGGTGCATGTGGCGCTGGCCGCGGCGGCGGAAAGCGGGGTGGACGCCGAGGTGGTCGATCTGCGCACCCTGGTGCCGGTCGACATCGACGCGATCGTCCGCTCGGTCAGCAAGACCGGGCGCTGCGTGATCGTCCACGAGGCGACGCGCACCAGCGGCTTCGGCGCCGAGCTGTGCGGCCTCGTGCAGGAGCACTGCTTCTACCACCTCGAAGCGCCGATCGTGCGGGTGACGGGCTGGGACACGCCCTATCCCCACGCACTCGAATGGGACTATTTTCCAGGTCCGGCGCGGGTGGCCGCCGGGCTGCGGCGGGCGATGGAAGGCTGAGATGAGCCGCTTCGTGTTCAACCTCCCCGACGTGGGCGAAGGCATCGCGGAAGCCGAGGTGGTCGGCTGGCACGTCGAGGCCGGCAGCGAGGTCGCCGAGGATGATCCGCTGGTCGACGTCATGACGGACAAGGCGACGGTGGAGATCCCCGCGCCGCGCGCCGGCCGGGTGCTCGCGACCAACGGGCGGCCCGG
>CAXUIE010000362.1:0-3613 GCA_964250825.1 uncultured Acidisphaera sp.
AAGCGCGGCTGACCGCGTTGAAGTAGCCCTCGCAGTTGGGCCCGGCGACGCGGATGCCGGTGCGCCCGGCGATCGCGGCGAGCGCGGCCTGCTGGTCGGCCGCCGCCGCGCCCTCCTCGGCGAAGCCAGAGCTGCTGATGACGACGTTGCGCACGCCATGACGCGCGCAATCCTCCACCGCCGCGTTCACCGCGGCGGCGGGAATGGCGCTCACCACCATGTCGAGCGCGCCGCCGGCCGCTTCGATGCTCGGGTAGCAGCGGAGGCCGTCGATCTCGTCGTAGCTCGGGTTGATCGGCACGATGCGCCCGTCCCATCCCGTGTGGCGAAGATGGCTGAGTAGGAGGCCGCGGATGCGCTTTGTGTCGGGCGATGCGCCGAGGATGCCGATGGATCCCGGCCAGAAGAAGCTCTCGAGCGGATGCATGCTCACGCCGTTTCTTTTCGACACACGACCTGCCTCACCCTCACTTGCACGATGTTAGGCATCGAACCCTAATGGGGTAGGAACGCGAGTCAATTCTGGCTTTGACGAAGGGAACAGCCGTGGCCGAGCTTGTCCAAGACCTTGCCGGGAAAACCTCAGCGGGTCACACCTACTATGAGTCAAGGTTCGTGACGGTTTCCAACACACTGGTGAGCGTGACGCACAGGAGATCTCGGGTACAGGCGTCCTATCCAGTAAATTCCATTGGTGGCGTGCTTGTTCGTTCACCAAGGAGAAAGTCTCTCCTCGTCTTTGGATTGCTATTTCTCGCGGCGGGTTTTTCTTTTCTGCCTGCCATGGTTCTTGGGTTGTTGTTGCTCGTTATCGCCTATCTGCGACCGTATACTCTCATTCTTAACACAGCCAGTCAGAACCAGGATGTGCTCAGGTCCAGAAAAAGGAATGCTATACTCGAGGTTAAGCGAGCCATTGAAAGTGCTGTAGCAGCGCGCGGATGATGTGCCTCTTGAGCAACGGCCTACACTAGCGGCGACGTACTGCGACCGCGAGCAATTGCGATGCTGGACTTAAATGACGAAGCGGAGCAAGGCATGAGTCAGACGGGCAAGGTCGTGATCGTCACGGGGGCGGCGGGCGGCATCGGCCGCGCGCTGGTGCGGGCGTTTGCCGACGCGGGGATGAAGGTGGGTGCCGCCGACCTGCCCGGCGCGGCGCTGGAGCGCCTGGGCGGGAGCGAGGACGTGCTGCCGGTGGCGATCGACGTGTCGGACTATGCGTCGTGCCGGAACGGGGTCGAGCAGGTGGCCGCGCGCTTCGGCCGGGTGGACGCGCTGGTGAACAACGCCGGGCTCGGCATGGGCGTGGTGAGCGAGGAGCATTTCACCCGGCGCGTGCAGATCGAGGACATCCGGCCGGAGGTGTGGCAGCGCGTGGTCGCGGTGAACCTGACCGGCGCGTTCTTCATGGCGCATGTGTGCGTGCCGCGCTTTCGCGCGCAGGGCTCCGGCCGCATCGTCAATGTCACCACCAGCTTCTTCACCATGCTCAACCCGGGCTTCTCGCCGTATGGTCCGGCGAAGTCGGGCCTCGAAGCCTGGACGGCGAGCCTGGCGGGCGAGCTCGCGGGCAGCGGGATCACCGCCAACGTGGTGGTGCCCGGCGGCCCGACCGACACGCCGATGGTGCCGGAGAACTGCGGCATCGCGCGCGAGCGGATGATCAAACCGGAACGGATGGCGCACCCCATGCTTTATTTGCTTTCCGATGCCGCCGGCGAGGTGACCGGGCGGCGCTTCGTCGCGGCGCATTGGGACCCGGCGCTGCCGTTGGTGGAGGCCGCGGCGGCGTCCGGCGCGCCGGCGGGCTGGCCGGACCTCGCGCGCAACCCCGTGTGGCCCGGCCGATGAAGGCCGTGCTGTGCGAGCGCTTCGGCGGCCCCGAGGTGCTGGCGTATCAGGACGTGCCCGACCCGCCGCCGCCGGGCGAAGGGGAGGTGCAGGTGCGCATCGCCGCCCGGGGCGTGCAGTATCCCGACGTGCTGATGATCGCCGGGACGTATCAAACGAAACGGGAGCCGCCGTTCATCCCCGGCGGCGAGGCGGCCGGCGCGGTGGTCGCGGTCGGGCGCGGGGTGGCGCGCTTGAAGGTCGGCGAGCTGGTGATGAGCCGCCATGCCGGCGGCGCGTTCTGCGAGCTCGCCAACGCGCGGGAGGATGCGTGCCATCCGGTGCCGGCGGGGGTCGCGGTGGAGGAGGCGGCGGTGTTTCCCGGCGCCTACACCACGGCGTACTACGCGCTGTTGCAGCGCGGGCGGATGAAGCCGAGCGATTGGGTGCTGATCCATGGCGCCGCCGGCGGCATCGGCATCGCGGCGATCCAGATCGCCAAGCTGTTCGGCGCGCGGGTGATCGCGACGGCGGCGACGGAGGAAAAGCGCCGGGTGTGCCTGGAGCAGGGCGCGGACCACGCGATCGACTATCACGGCCGGTTTCGCGACGCGGTGAAGGAGCTGACCGGCGGGCGTGGGGTCGACATCGTGTACGACCCGCTGGGGGCGGAGGTGTTCGACGAAAGCACGCGCTGCCTCGCACCCTGGGGGGCGCGATTGCTGATCCTAGGCTTCCTCGCCGGCCCGCCGGCTTTGGCGAAGACCAATCATTTGCTGGTGAAGGGGGCGGAAGCGCTCGGCGTGTGGATCGGCGGTCTCGCGATGCACGATCCGACGCAATGGGCCGCCAACATGGCGGAACTGCTGCGGCTCGCGGGCGAGGGCAAGCTCCGGCCCTACATCTCGCACCGCTTTCCGCTGGAACGGGCGGCGGACGCGGTGCGGGCGGTCATCGACCGGGAGATTATTGGGAAGGGGGTGATTGAGAGTTGAGCGAACTGCAAACTCTGCCCGGCGATTTCGAACCACCGTTCTCCTGATTTAACGCCCGAGTCGTGTCACGCCTGAAACTGCCATGCTCGGAAAACCGCGCGTCAGAGCGAGCTTTATGGAATGGAGTATAGGGGCGGGCCATTCCATAAAGGGGGCGGCATTGTCAGGCGCTCGGCCGCTCGCGCGGCGGGTTTCGTGCAAGGTCCAACTCAAGACGGACTTCGACGGCTTGCCCATCGCCCTCCACTGACCGGCGGCGAAGTCAGCGACTGCACCCAGCTCGTCAACTCGCTCGATATCGGGCCGGACATCAAGCCGCGGGCGGCGATGACGGACAAGGGCTATGACTCGAAGACCAATCGCGCCGCCTGCCCCGACACCGTGGTACCGCCCCGGTCATCCGCATCGGACCAATGCCAGGGCCCGGCTTTCTTCCCCAAAATGCTCTACAAAGCCCGAGCCCGCATCAAGCAGTGCGTGGGGAAGCGCCGGCGCTTCTCGCGGCGTAGCGCTACGCCGCGAGAAAACCGCAGAAAGCTACGGAGCACTCGTCGCCTCCGCTTGCACCATCATCTTGGTCAAATCCGTCCACACCGCCCAACGATGCGACGGGGGAAAGTCACAGGCTACAGTGGCACACCGCTGCGTATCGAGGACGGCCCGAGTCAGCGCCCAAAATAACCTAGGTCACTGTTCAGTGAACATTTACCGGCAATGGGGGGTTAGAGGCATGGTGCCCAGGGGCGGAATCGAACCACCGACACTGCGATTTTCAGTCGCATGCT
>CAXUIE010000363.1:0-3572 GCA_964250825.1 uncultured Acidisphaera sp.
TGACCAGGATGTCGATGCCACCGAGCCCATCGACGATTTCGGCCACCGCCGAGCGGCAGAAGCTCGAATCCCCGACGTCGCCCTTGAGCGACATCGCGCGTCGCTCCTCCGCCTCGATCAGCTTCACCGTTTCGGCGGCGTCCGCATCCTCGTCGAGGTAGAGGATGGCGACATCGGCGCCTTCCTTGGCGAAGGCGACCGCGACGGCGCGGCCGATCCCGGAATCGCCGCCCGAGATCACAGCGATCTTGCCGGCCAGCTTCGCCGCCGGGCTGTAATCCTCCATCCTAGAGCGCGGGCGCGGGTCCATGTCGTCCTCGATGCCGGGCTGGCGATCCTGCTCCTGGGCGGGAAGGTCCGACATGCGCGCATCCCTCAGCGTGGCTGCCAAACGAACGGCGGCCGCGCCGCCGCGTTCCCGGCCGCTACTTGGCCCCGAGCAGCGCCTGGACGCCGCGAAGCGCCAGTTCGTACCCCCCGACGCCGAAGCCCGCGACGATCGATTGGCTCGCCCGCGCCGTGTCCGACACCGGGCCGCGACGGACCGGGTTCGAGATGTGCACCTCGATCACCGGAAAGCCTACTTGCGTGAGGGCGGCGACGAGGGCCGGGTAGCCGGTCGAGAACCCAGCCGGGTTGAACAGTGCCGCGTCGAAGCGCTCGTCGTGCGCGGCGTACAGCCGATCGATCACCGCGCCCTCGCTGTTGGAGGAGAAGATTTCGACCTCCAGGTTGAGCGCCGCCGCGTAGCCCATGATCTTCTCGTCGTACTCGGGCAACGTCGTGGCGCCGAAGATCTCGGTCTGGAACTTGCCGCGCATGCTCATGCCGGCGCCGTGAATGACGAGGACCTTGGGCATCACGCTCTGCTCCGTCGCGGCTTCGGCGCATCCTTGTCCTAGCCGTCGACGCGGTTCAAGCTGATGGCCCAACGAAAAAGGGTCGGCGCCAGCCGACCGAGCGCGGCCGAGTCAGGCTCATGGCCGTAGGGACCGGAGACCGAACCATGCAGATCGTCGACGCGCAGGTGCATCTGTGGTCGAGTGGCACGCCCGCCGCGAACCATCGCCAGGTTCCGGCGTACGGCAAGGACGACCTGCTACGCGAGATGCGCGAGGCCGGAGTGGATGCGGCGGTGATCCATCCGCCGAGCTGGGATGCAGGCTCCAACGAGCTCGCGGTGGAGGCGGCGCGCGAGCACCCAGACGCGTTCGCCATCCTGGGCTACGTGCCGCTCGACCAACCGGAGGAGAGCCGGGCGGCGCTGCAGGGGTGGAAAGACCGACCCGGGATGCTGGGCCTCCGCTACGCGCTGATCCGCCCCGAGCAGCAGACTTGGCACGAGGACGGCACGATGGATTGGCTGTGGCCGGAGGCGGAGCGCCTCGGCCTGCCGGTCGCGCTGATGGCGAGCCGGTTCTTCCCGCTGGTGGCGCGGATCGCCGAGCGGCATCCGGGGCTGCGGCTCGTCGTCGACCATCTCGGCTACGTGCGCGGCGGGATGGACGACGCGGCGTTCGCCCGGAATGACGAGCTGCGCGCGCTCGCCCGCTTCCCCAACATCGCGGTCAAGGCCACCGGCACGGCCGGCTACTCCACCGCGCCGTATCCGTTTCGCAACATCCACGGCCACATCCGCCGCGTGTTCGATGCGTTCGGGCCGCGGCGGATGTTCTGGGGGACGGACATCACGCGGATGGCGTGCTCGTATCGCCAGTGCGTCACGATGTTCACCGAGGAGATGCCCTGGCTGACCGGGCGCGACCTCGACCTGGTGATGGGCGAGGCTGTGTGCGACTGGCTCGGCTGGCGGCGAGCGGGTGTCGCCGCATGAGCTACGACGCGCCGTTCGGCGGGCTCAAGGTGATCGATCTCAGCCAGGGGATCGCCGCCCCGTACGCCGCCATGCTGCTCGCCCAGCACGGCGCCGACGTCATCAAGGTGGAGGCGCTGGACGGCGGGGACTGGGTGCGGGCGACCGCGCCCGAGCCGGGCGGCAACACCGCCCTTTCCGTGATGGGCAACCTCGGCAAGCGCAGCGTCGGCCTCGACCTGAAATCGCCCGAAGGCTGCGCGATCCTTTGGCGCTTGCTGGAAGGCGCCGACGTGTTCCTCGAAGGCTTCCGCCCCGGCGTGATCGGACGCCTCGGCTTCGGCTACGAGGCGGTGTCGGCCAGGCACCCCGGCTTGCTGTATTTCTCCATGTCCGGCTTCGGCCAAGCCGGGCCATACGCCGAACGCCCGGCGATGGACCCCGTGCTGCAGGCGTTCAGCGGCTTCATGATGGAGAACCGCGACGCGGACGGGCGGCCGATGAACGTCGCCTCCATCCCGGTGGACATGCTGAGCGCGTTGTATGCGTTCCAGGCGTTGTCGGCGGCGTTGTACGCCCGGCGGGGCGAGAAGCGGGGGCGGTACATCGAGGCGAGCCTGATGGAGGGCGCCGCCTGGCTCAACACCTACGCCATGCTGCAGCGCGTGATCTACGAGGGCGACCCGCCGTGGGTCGGCTCGAACCGGGGCGTCTATCGCACCGCGGACGGCTGGGTGTTCGCGCTCGTCGCCGGACGTCGGAGCTGGCGCGATTTCTGCCTGGCACTCGGGCGACCGGATCTCGGCGACGACGGGCGGTTCGCGACCCTGCCGGACCGCATCGCGCACGCCGCCATCCTCACGCCGATCCTGACGGACATCTTCGCGGCGCATTCGAGCGCTCATTGGTCGGCCCGGCTCACCGAGTACGGCGTGATGCACTCGGTCGCCAATCAATGGCAGGACGCGCTCAGCGACCCGCACGCGGAAGCAACCGGGCTGTTCAGTCACCTGGCGCAACCGGGCCTCGACCGGCCGATGCCGATCCCGCGCATTCCCGGCGCGCTCCCCTTTGAGGCCGGCGCCTTGCGGAGCACCGCGCCACTCGCCGGAGCGGACACCGAGGCGATCTTGGCGGCGCACGGCTACGGCGCGCAGGACATCCGCGACCTGATGGGGCGCGGCATCATCGGAAGGAGCGGCTGATGAGCGACAAACGCGCCGTGGATCAGGCCGCCTACTGGAACGAGGAAGCCGGCCCTCGATGGGTCGCGGGGCAGGAGCGCATGGACGCGCTGTTCGCGCCCTTGACGCAAGCCGTACTCGACCACGCCCGGCCGTCCCCCGGCGAGCGCGTGATCGATCTTGGCTGCGGCTGTGGCGCGACCGTGCTCGCGCTGGCGCAGAGCGTCGGGGCAGCGGGTTCGGTGCTCGGCGTGGACATCTCCAAGCCCATGCTTGCCCGCGCCGCCGAACGGGTGGACGCGCTCGGGCTCGCGCAGGCCCGATTGGAGCTGGCCGACGCGGCATCCTACCCCTTCGCGTCCGGATCGGCCGACCTCGTGTTCTCGCGGTTCGGCGTGATGTTCTTCGACGATCCCGCCGGGGCTTTCGGCAACATCCGCCGCGCCCTCGCCATCGGCGGGCGTCTCGTCTTCGCCTGCTGGCAGCGGCTTGCCGAGAACCCCTGGTTCCTTGTCCCCCTCAGCGCCGCGCGGGAGCGTCTGCCGCCTCAGCCGGCCGCCGACCCGGACGCGCCC
>CAXUIE010000364.1:0-765 GCA_964250825.1 uncultured Acidisphaera sp.
CGCGTGGAGCGCTCGGCACCGGCCTTGCCATCCCCTTCTTCAAGGAGGTGCTAATCCCGCTCGGCGTTTTCTTCCCGGTGTTCGGGATGCTGGTGATGCTGGGCGCGTCCAACGCGGTGAACCTGACCGACGGACTCGACGGGCTCGCCATCGTGCCGACGATCATCGCCGCCGGGGTGTTCGCGTTGATCGCCTATCTCGTCGGCAACCGCGTGTTCGCCGACTACCTCCAACTCAACCCGGTGCCCGGGGCGGGCGAGCTTGGCGTGTTCCTCGCCGCGCTGATCGGCGCCGGCATCGGTTTCCTGTGGTTCAACGCCCCGCCCGCGGCCGTGTTCATGGGCGACACCGGCAGCCTCGCGCTGGGCGGCGCGTTGGGCGCGGTCGCGGTCGCGACCAAGCACGAGATCGTGCTGCTGATCGTGGGCGGGCTGTTCGTCCTCGAGACGGTGTCCGTCATCGTCCAGGTGTTCTGGTACAAACGAACCGGCCGCCGCGTGTTCCTGATGGCGCCGCTGCACCATCACTTCGAGAAGAAAGGCTGGGCCGAGCCCACCATCGTGATCCGGTTCTGGATCATCTCCGTCATCCTGGCGCTGGCCGGGCTCGCCACGTTGAAGATCCGATGACCGGCGCGTTCCCGCCTGATCTGTTCGCCGGGCGGCGCTTCGCCGTGGTGGGGCTTGGCCGCAACGGGCTGCCGGCGGCGCACGCGCTCGGCCGGATGGGGGCCGAGGTGTTCGCCTGGGATGACCGGGCCGACGC
>CAXUIE010000364.1:775-3566 GCA_964250825.1 uncultured Acidisphaera sp.
GATCCGCTGCGCGAGCGGTTCAACCACGATGCGCTCGTGCTCTCGCCGGGCATCCCGCATCGCTTGCCGCAGCCCCATCCGATCGCGTTCCACGCGCGGCGCGCCGGCGTGCCGATTTTTTCCGACGCCGAGCTCTTGTTCCAGGCCACGCGCCGCGCGGGCTCGAAGGCGCGCTTCGTCGGCGTCACGGGCACCAATGGAAAGTCCACGACAACAGCGCTGCTGGCGCACGTTCTTGCGACGGCGGGTGAAGTGACGGCGGCTGGCGGCAATCTCGGGCCGGCGGCTCTGGCGCTGCCGTCGCTGCCCGATCGCGGAATCTACGTGTTGGAGATGTCGTCTTACATGTTGGAGCGAATCGCCACGCTTCGCTTCGATGTGGCGACGATGCTCAACATCAGCCCCGACCACCTCGATCGCCATGGCGGCATGGCCGGCTATGTCGCGGCCAAACGCGCGATCTTCGCGCGGCAGGATGCAGGCGATGTCGCGGTGATCGGCGTGGACGACGCGGCCTCCCGCGAGATCGCGGCTTGGCGGCGCGGGCAGCCGGGGCGGGTGTTGACAATTACGGGCGGCCCCTCACCCCGGTCCTCTTCCCTGGTGGGGGAAAGGGAGCAGGCTGACCCTGTCCCCCTCGGGGAACAGGGTTGGGTGAGGGGGAATGCGGCACTCCCCGGCCAGCACAACGCGCAGAACGCGGCCGCCGTCGTCGCGATGGCCCGCGCGCTCGGCGTCGCGGACGACGCGATCACGCGCGGCGTCGAGAGCTTCCCAGGCCTGCCGCACCGCCAGCAGAGAGTGGGCAACGTCGACGGGATCGACTTCATCAACGACAGCAAGGCCACCAACGCGGACGCCGCTTCGCGCGCGCTGGGCTGCTACGACCGCGTGATCTGGATCGCCGGCGGCATCGCCAAGGACGGCGGGATTGGCGCGCTGGCGCCCTGCTTCTCGCGGATCGCCCGCGCCGTGCTGATCGGGCAGGACGCGCCGGCGCTCGCCAGCACGCTCGGAGTGCGCGGCGTGCCGCACGAGATCGCCGCCACCTTGGACGCCGCGAGGGCGTGCGCACCGTGCTGCTGTCGCCGGCCTGCGCGAGCTTCGACCAGTTCAGCGGCTTCGATGCGCGCGGCGACCGATTCGCCCAGCTCGTGGCCGCCCTCGCCTGCCGGAGCGCCGCCTGATGCCCGCCCTCTCGCGCGCGGACACCTCCACGCTCGGCCGCTGGTGGTGGACGGTCGATCGCTGGACCTTGTTCGCCGTCACCACCCTGATCGGCTTCGGCTATGTGATGATGCTGGCCGCCTCGCCCGCGGTCGCCGAGCGCATCGGCCAGTCGCGCGACATGTTCATCTTCAAGCAGGTGCTGTTTCTCGCGCTCGCGGGCGCGGCCGTGGTCGGCGTGTCCCTGCTTACGCCGCGCGAAATCCGCCGGCTCGCCATCGTCGGCTGCATCGTCGCCCTGGCGCTCACGGCCGCGACCATGGTGATCGGGACGGAGATCAAGGGGGCAAGGCGCTGGATCGCGCTGCCGGGCATCTCGCTGCAGCCGTCCGAGTTCCTCAAACCGTGCTTCGCCGTCACCGCCGCGTGGCTGATCGCCGAGGGGCGGCGCACGCCCCGGTTCCCCGGCATGATCCTGGCGGTGCTCTTGTTCGGCGCGATCGTGCTGTTGTTGAAGTCGCAGCCGGACATCGGGATGCTTGCGGTTGTAACGGCCGTGTTCTTCGCGCAGCTTTACGTCGGCGGCCTCAATCTCGCCTTCGTTGGCGTCGGCGTGCTGGCGTTGGCGGGCGCCGCCGTCGGCGCCTACGCGTTGTTCCCGCACGTGCAAAGCCGCGTGCAGCGCTTCATGGACCCGGCGGCGGGCGACCACTACCAGGTCACGACGGCGCTCGAAGCGTTCGGCAATGGCGGGCTGCTCGGGCGCGGGCCGGGCGAGGGGCGCGTGAAGGACGTGCTGCCCGACGCGCACGCCGATTTCGTCTTCGCCGTCGCCGGCGAGGAGTTCGGCATGATCGTCTGCTTGGTCATCGCCGGCTTGTTCGCCTTCATCGTGCTGCGTGGCCTGCTCCGGCTGTTGCAGGAGCCCGACCTGTTCACCGTGCTCGCCTCCACCGGCCTCGTGGCAGGCTTCGGCCTCCAGGCCTTCGTGAACATGGCCTCCACGCTGCACCTGATCCCGACCAAGGGGATGACCCTGCCCTTCATTTCCTACGGCGGATCGTCCGTGCTCGCGGTGGCGCTCGGCATCGGCATGTTGCTGGCACTCACGCGCCGGCGCCATCACGGGGACGTGCCATGAGAGGCCCCAGCGCACGGCCCATCGTGATCGCCGCGGGCGGCACCGGCGGTCATTTCTTCCCCGCCGAAGCGCTCGGCGCGGAGCTCGTCGCGCGCGGGCACCGGATCGCGCTGATGACCGACGGGCGATCGGCCGCGCAGGACAGCGCGGTGTTCGCGGGACGCGAGCGTTTCGTGCTGCGCGGCGCGGGCATCGCCGGGCGCGGAACGTGGCGCGGCGGCAAGGCGGCGCTCGCGCTCGCGGCCGGCACGATGCAGGCGCGCGCGACGCTCGCGCGCTTGGACGCCGCGGCGGTCGTCGGCTTCGGCGGATACCCGTCGGTCGCACCCACGCTCGGGGCGCGCGCCTCGCGTCGGCGGCCGCCCGTTCTGCTGCACGAGCAGAACGCCGTGCTCGGCCGCGCCAACCGCTTACTGTCGCGCCACGCGTCCGCCCTGGCGCTCAGCTTGGATCCAAACGAAGGCGTGCCACCCGAGCCCGAAC
>CAXUIE010000365.1:0-3560 GCA_964250825.1 uncultured Acidisphaera sp.
CCGTGGCACTCGGCGCGCGGTTTCGCGGCGTTCGCGGCGCGGTCGCGGCGTTCGCCGGCCTCATGGCCGCGCCGATGACGATCATCATCCTGCTCGGGCTGCTTTACCAACGCCTTGGGGCGATCCCCGTGGTCCGGCACATGTTCGCCGGCCTTGCCGCCGCCGCGTCGGGCCTCGTGCTCGCGACCGCGCTGAAGATCGCCGCTCCGTTGCGCCACGATCCGCGCGCGGTTGCGGTGACGGTGCTCACCTTCGCCGCCGTGGCCCTGCTGCACGCGCCGCTGTTGCCCGCGATGGCGGTGCTGGCGCCGGCGAGCATCCTGCTCGCCGCGCTGAAGCCGCGATGAGCCAGTTGCCGGCGCTCGCCGGCTTGTTCGCTGAGCTTTCCCTCGTCGCGGTTGGCGGCGGCAACACGATCCTGCCGGAGATGCAGCGGCAAGTGGTGAGCGTGCATCGCTGGATGACGGGTCAGGACTTCGCCGCGATGTACGCGCTCGCTCAGGCGGCACCCGGACCCAACATGCTGGTCGCGACCTTGATCGGCTGGCGCGTCGGCGGCCTGCCGGGCGCGCTGGTCGCCACGGGATCGCTGTGCGGGCCGTCGAGCCTGCTGAGCTATCTCGTGAGCGGCGCCTGGTTCCGCTTCCGCGAGGCGCGTTGGCGCCGCGTGATGCAGGCCGGGCTCACGCCGGTCACGGTGGGCTTGATCATGGCGGGCGCCGCCCTGCTCACGGCGGCGACCTCCGTCGACTGGCGCTATGCCGCGCTCACCGCGGCGGTGACGTTGGCGCTGCTGGTGACGCGCTTGAATCCGCTGCTCGGGCTCGGCCTCGGCGCTGTTCTAGGGATAACGGGCGTGCTTTGACGGCGGCGGGGCAATGGCCCAAGGGTAGTCGATCACGTCCCAACCGCCAGCCACGCCGTGGCGGGCAACAGCACGAGTTGCGCCGCCGAGATTTCCAACGTGATCCAATTGGATTGCAGCGGGCGATAGTATTGCACTTCCGTCAGGAACCGCAGCGGGATGGTGGACGCGGACGCGCCGATCAGCAGGAAGGCGAAGAGCGCGACCGCCGCGTAGGCGAAATTGCGGCGGCCGAGTATCTGCAGCTTCATCAGCGGCAACGGGTGGAACCACTCGTTGATCAGCATCAACGGGATGACCACGACGCTGATCAGGGCGAGCAAGCAGATGAACTGGGAATTGAACCAGTCGAGCCGGTCGCCTTGCTGCAACATGGTGCTGAAGGCGCCCATGCCGATCACCAGCCCGAGCGCACCCCGCCAGTCGAATAGGCGGAAGCGGTCGTAATCCGGCGGATCCTGCGGCACGCCGTACCAGACCAGCACCGCGGCCATGGCGCAAAGCGGGATCGCCTCGAAGAACACAAAGCGCCAGTCGTGCACCACATCCGTCCAAAGACCGGCCAGGGAGGCCGAGAGGCTGGGGGTGAAGGTCGCCGTCAGCGCGTACACCGCGAGCCCGTACAGCCTGATCGTTGGCGGCAGCACGCGCAACGCCGTCGCCATCAAGAGCGGGATGGTCAGCCCGCCCGCCAAACCCTGCAACGCCCGAAACGTGTAAACGGCGCCCACGCCGGGACTGAACGGGATGAGCACGGTAGACAGGCACGAGAGGCCGATGACGAACAGCGTCCAGCGCCGCAGCGTGAACGTCACCAGCATCCAGGGCGAGAGCGCCATCCCGATGATTTCGGCGCTGATGTATAAGCTGCCGAACCAGGTCGCCGGGTCATGGCTGATGCGGAGCCCGCCTTGAATGTCCGCCAGCGCGACCGAGGTAACTTGGTCGTTGAACTCGGCGACGACGGCAGCGGTCAGAACGCCGAGAAGCCCGATCAGCCCTCCGATATCCAACAGCGCTCTTCCCCGATCCGGTAGGGAGCCTTTAGCGATGGGCGCGCGTCGTGTTGCCCGTTCCTAGGCGGCTTGCCAACCTGCTAGCGTGATCTTGCTAGGACATTGCCGCTGCCGTCCAGATACTCCGCGCCGTCCGGCCCGCGGCGTCGGATACCGTATCTTCGAAAACGGCGGCGAGGCGCGCGGCCGTAGGCTGGCACGCGGCGTTGGTCAGCGGCGGACTTGTTGAAACGACAGCCGCGCGCCGCTTCAGGCCGGTTGCATGGCGCGCGCGAGCCAGCCGGTCAGCGCGTGTGTTGGCGGTCTTTCCGATGCCGACGCGGCGGCGGCGCCTCGGCCACTTCCTCGTAACCGCCATCACCCTGCTGGACGCTCGCACCCGAGTCGTGCGACGCCGTACTCAACGCCGAGGGCGGAGGCGTCGCGGACGTGCGTGCCGCCACCGTCGTGCCACGATCCGGCCGCCCGTAGATGAAGCCGTGCGTCGGATAAACGCTGCCGAACGCGTCGCCGTCGCCCAGCCTCACGCGCACCGCCGTCCAATCGTTGTTGGGCGACACGTCGATCACCGGCACGCCGCGGGTCACCGCGCCACGGTAGCCGCCCCAGTTCGCGTGATCGATCTCGATCTCGCGTTCGTTCACCACCCGACTAACCACCGCGACGTGGCCGAGCCGCATCGAGCCGTTGGCGCGAAACGCGAGAATGCTGCCCGGCTCGGGCGCGTCGCCGCGCTCGTAGATCCCCGCCGCCTGATCCCACCAAGTCCAGGCATTGCCCGTCAGCTCGATACCGGACGCATCGCGGGCGAACGGCACGCATTGCAGTCCGCCTGCCCGGTAGCCGTAGCGGCGACCCTTGCTGCCGCGCTTCGGATAGGAGCCGGGACTGGCGAGCGTTGCGGGCGCGCCGAGCCCATAGGCGCTGCCGAACATCGCCTGCTGGAACGCGGACGGACCTGCGTCGGGTCGATCGGAGCCGGATGCGGCCGACGCCACGGCGAAAGGAACGCTTGCCGTCAGCATCGTCACGAATCCGATAAGAGTTCCGCCGCGTATCCCGCGCACCCGCATCGAGCCGCCCTTCTTGTCGTCCCCAGATGACGCAATGCGGTAGCAACGGGCTTGCGTGACTGACAACCCGGCGCCGCCCCGATTTCGCTCGGCGGCGTTTTGGTTCCCGCATCAAGGCTGTGGACAACTCCACTCGATCGGACTTCAATCCTAATTCAGGGCCGGGACGCGGTTTCAGCTCTTCCGCTCGCGAGCCGAGCAAGCGGCGACTCGCGCAACTGATTGCAGCCGTAACGAGTTCGGCTACTTGCAGGCGGTCACCATGATCTCGACGAGGATGCGCGGGTCGGCCATGTTGGCTTCGACGCACGCCCGCGCCGGGGCGCCGCCCGACGGCAGCCAAGCGGTCCAGACCGCGTTCATCGCGTCGCGGTCCCGGATGTCCTTGATCCAGATCTGAGCTTGCAAGAGCCGAGTCTTGTCGGTCCCGTGCGTTTCCAGCAACGCGTCGATCTGGTCCAACACTTCGCGTGTTTGGCCGGTGATGTCTTTCGCCGGATCCTTGGCGGTGATGCCCTGTAGGTAAACGAAGCCATGATATTCGACGGCTTTCGCCAGGATTTCGTTGGGTTCGGTGCGGAGGATCTTGCTCACGAGCGTGTTCCT
>CAXUIE010000366.1:0-3550 GCA_964250825.1 uncultured Acidisphaera sp.
GCGGCTGACCGTGCGGGTGCGCGACGGCGGCCCGCCCTCCGCCGTGCTCGCCTTTCCGGCCGACGGCGTGTTCGACATTCCGGCCCTCGCCGCGCAAGCCGCCGCGTGGCCCGGGCTCGAGGGGATGGACCTCGCCCGCGAGGTATCCTGCACCCAGAGCTACACGTGGGATGAAACGGAGTGGCGGTTTCCGGACGGGGTCGGGCGGCAGGACGCGCCGCGGCGGCACGTGGTGGCGGTCGATTACGGGGCCAAGCGCAACATCCTGCGCTGCCTCGCTTCCGCCGGCTGCCGGGTGACCGTGCTTCCCGCGACCGCAACCGCGGCCGACATCCTTCGTCATGCGCCGGACGGCGTGTTCCTCTCGAACGGGCCGGGCGATCCGGCCGCGACCGGGGCCTATGCGGTGCCGGCGATCCAGGGCGTGCTCGACGCCGGGGTGCCC
This sequence comes from uncultured Acidisphaera sp., assembly GCA_964250825.1. Taxonomy (GTDB): domain Bacteria; phylum Pseudomonadota; class Alphaproteobacteria; order Acetobacterales; family Acetobacteraceae; genus CAVWQV01. Next base: position 446 of record CAXUIE010000366.1, read on the forward strand.
TTGTTCGGCATCTGCCTCGGCCATCAGTTGCTGGCGCTCGCTTTGGGGGCGAAGACGTACAAGCTCGACCGCGGGCATCGGGGGGCGAACCAGCCGGTGAAGGATCTGGCGACGGGCAAGGTCGAGATCACCAGCCAGAACCACGGGTTCGCGGTCGACGATGCGTCGTTGCCGCCCGGAGTGCGGGTGACGCACGTGAGCCTGTTCGACGGCAGCAACGAGGGGATCGCCTGCGATAGTCGGCCGGTGTTCAGCGTGCAGTATCACCCGGAGGCGAGCCCTGGGCCGGCGGACAGCCGCCATCTGTTCGCGCGGTTCACCGCGATGATGGACACGCTGCGCGCCTGACACCCGCGCCAGGGTTGTTGGCGCGCGGTGTTTCTGTTTCGCTTCCAGGTTGCGAGTTGAGTCGCCTAAGATAGTTTCGGTGACCGACTTCGCATTCCACCCCGAGGATAAAGCGCGTGCGCTGATCGACCAGAGGCTCGCCGCGTCCGGCTGGCAGGTCCAATCGCGCGACGAGATGAACCTCGGCGCGGGGCTGGGCGTGGCGGCGCGAGACCGGGTCGGGGTCCGGCCCGGTCGACTACGGCCTGTTCGTCGGCCGGACACTGTGCGGCGTCGTGGAGGCGAAGCCCGAAGGCAAGACGCTGTCCGGCTTTTCCGAACAAGCTGGGCGCTACATCGCCGGTGCGCCGACGCATTTGGTCCGCCGTCCGGGGCAGGTCCGCCTCGAATACGTGGCGTCGCCCCGGGAGACGCTGTTCCGCGACCACGCCGACCCCGACCCGGTCTCGCGCCGGGTGTTCGCATTCCATCAGCCGGAAACGCTGCAACGCTGGCTGAACCAGCCGGCGACGCTCCGGGGCCGGCTGCAAGCCATGCCGCCGCTCGTGACGGACGACCTGCGCGCCTGCCAGGTGGACGCGGTCACCGCCCTCGAACGATCCCTGGCGCAGAACCATCCGCGGGCACTGGTGCAGATGGCGACGGGTGCGGGCAAGACGTTCACCGCTTGCACCTTGAGCTATCGCCTGCTCGCCCACGCCGGCTTTCGCCGCATCCTGTTCCTGGCGGACCGCGCCAACCTCGTGCGCCAGACCCGCGACGAGTACCTTGCCTATCGGCCGCCCGGCAGCGGGCGGTCCTTCTCCGAAATCTACAACGTGCAGAAGCTCGGCGGCGCGGGGCTCGACAAGGATGCGCAGGTGGTGGTCGCCCCCATCCAGCGCGTGCATTCCGTGCTCACCGGGCGGGAGCTTGCCGAGGCGGACGAGGAGGCCTCGTCGTTCGAGAAGCCGAGCGCCCCGGCCGAACGCCTCGTCGCCTACAACCCCGCCCTCCCGATCGAGAGTTTCGACCTGATCGTAACCGACGAGTGCCACCGCTCGATCTACGGCACCTGGCGGCAGGTGCTCGAGTATTTCGACGCGTTCACCGTCGGCCTCACCGCGACGCCGTCGCTGCATACGATGGGCTTCTTCGGCAAGAACCTGGTGGCGCAGTACCCTTACGAACGGTCGGTCGTGGACGGCGTCAACGTCGGCTTCGAGCTCTTCCCCATCCGCACCCAAATCGGCGAGCACGGCTCCACGGTGCAGGCCGGCTACGATCTGCCGGTGCGCGACAAGCGCACCCGCGCCGAACGCTACGAGACCTTGGCCGAGGATTTCGCCTACACGCCGGCGCAGCTTGACCGCTCGGTGCTGGTGCCCAACCAGATCCGCACCGTGCTGGAGGCCTACCGGGACACGCTGTTCACCGAGCTGTTCCCCGGCCGGCGCGAGGTGCCGAAAACCCTGGTGTTCGCCAAGGACGACCACCACGCCGAGGAGATTGTCGGGCTGCTGCGCGACGTGTTCGGGAAGGGCAACGATTTCGCTAAGAAGATCACCTATCGCACCGACGGCGCCGATCCGGAGGCGCTGATCCGCGCCTTTCGGAACGACTACAACCCCCGCATCGCGGTCACGGTGGACATGATCGCGACGGGCACGGACGTGAAGCCGCTGGAGGTGCTGGTCTTCCTCCGCGACGTGAAATCCGAGCTGTATTTCGAGCAGATGAAGGGGCGCGGCGCGCGCACCATCAGCCCCGAGAAGTTGCGCGACGTAACGCCCGACGCCGACGCCAAAACGCGCTTCGTGCTGATCGACGCGGTCGGCGTGACGCAAAGCCTGAAATCGGTGTCGCAGCCGCTGGAGCGCAACCGCGCCGTCTCGTTCGACAAGCTGATCGACGAGATCGCCGCCGGACGGCGGGACGACGACGCGTTCGCGCCCCTGGCGGCGCGGCTCGCGGCACTAGACCGGCGCATCGACGACAAGGAACGCGCGCGGGTCGCCAAGGCGGCGGGCGGCGTCGATCTGGCCGGGATCGCCGCACGCCTGCTCGGCGCGATCGACCCCGATACGGTGGCGGCACGCGTGCCGGCCGGCGCGACGGAGGCGGAGAGGCAGTGCGCCGTCCACGCCGCGAAGGACGAAGCCGCGCTGGTGCTGGACGATCCCGCGCTGCGGACCTTGCTGAAGGAGGTCAAGGCCATCGCCGACATCCGCATCGACACCGTTTCCACCGACGCGGTGATCTCGTCGGGCTGGGACGAGGCGCGCGCCACCGACACCGTCGATCGCTTCCGCCGGTTCCTGGAAGAGAAGCGTGATGCGCTGACGGCGCTGCACATGCTGTATCGCCGGCCCTACGCGGAGCGGCGGCTGACCTGTGAGGCGCTGGACGATCTGCGCGAGGCCCTGCGCCGGCCGCCCTGGCTGCTCGAACCGGTGGACATCTGGCGCGCCTACAAGCGGCTGTCGGCCGACACGGTGCGCGGCAACCCGGCGGGCACCTTGGCCGACATCGTGATGCTGGTGCGCTACGCGATCGGCGAGAGTGCGACGTTGGAGCCGCTGCCCGCCGTGATCGCTGGCCGCTTCAACCTCTGGCTCGGCCGCGAGGAGAAGGCGGGACGCAGCTACACCGACGAGCAGAGGGCGTGGCTTGGCGCGATCCGCGACCACCTCGCGGTGAACGTGGACATCCGCACCGCCGACATGTCGGACGCTCCCGAGTTCGCAGCAAAGGGCGGCCTGCTGCGCGCGCGGGCGC
>CAXUIE010000367.1:0-1926 GCA_964250825.1 uncultured Acidisphaera sp.
CCTGGTCGCCCAGCCGCCCGGCCGCCGGTACGCCGCGCTCACGGTGGGCGGCTTTGTGTTCGGCGTCATTCTCTCCTATGGCGCTATCGACTTGCTCGGGGCGATGGTCGCGCGCGCCAACACGCTTGCCGCCGCCGGCTCGGAGGCCGCGCGGCGGCTGCGCGCGCGCCGAATGCTGATGGCGATCTATCGCGGCTTCGCGCTGATGAGCTGCTGGAGCCCGCTCGGCATCATGACGGCCGTGGTCTCGACGGCCGTGCCGGCGGCGCCGATGCCCTTCCTGCTTATCATGGCGTTCATTGTCGCGTCAGGCTTGCTCGCGTTGGGGTGGGTGGACGACCGGCTCCGGGCGACGCGGTGGTCTCCATCCTTCGCCGCGCCGCCCGCAACCACCGAACGATGGCGGGTGCATGGGCGCGTGGCGGGCCTCGTCGCGCTGGTAATGGCGCTTTCCGAACTGTTCTCGGCATGGCTCGGCGCCTCGCTTGTCTCGTCCGTGACGGTGATCGTCCCGCTGGTCGGTCTCGCCTGGGTCGTGATGCAAGCACGGCCGCTCGCCCGCCGGAAGCCGTCCGGCCTCGCCGCTCTCCGTGTGCTCGCGGCGTTGGGTCGTCGGCTCGGCCGGTTCCTTGGGCGGGTGCCAGGGTTTCGCGGCGAAGCGACCGTGCTCGCCGCCTCCGGCTTCATGGGCGTCGCACTCGGCGGCGCGCTGCCCGTCAAGACGGTGGCGTCGGCGCTCTCCATGCTGCCGCCACTGTTGGTTCCCATGCTGGTTCCCTTGCTGCTGATCGGCACCGGCCAGCTCGGCCTCAATCCGGTGGGGGTGGTGGCGCTGATCGGGGCGGCGTTGCCCAACCCGGCGACGCTGGGGGTGCCTCCGGCGGTGCGGGCCTTTGCCTGCATGCTTGGCTGGGGAGTGGGCATCGGGATGACGCCGATGTCGGCGAGCGCCATTACCACCGCGCGTTGGGCGGAAGCGACCCCCTGGACCGTGAGCACGGTCTGGAACGGACCGTTCACGGCCGTCGCCCTCCTTGTTTCGTGGATCGCGACCGCCGCGCTGTGGGTAGCGTGGCCCTTCATGGCCCATTAAACCCGTTCCGGCACTCTGGGCGCCGACCACGTCCAAGGTGCCCTCATGCCGCGTTTCCGAGATCTTCCGATCGCCGCCAAGCTGGCCCTCTCCGCGGCTTCCGCGCTGCTGCTGCTGGGCGCGCTCACCTGGAGCGTGCGGGACGGCATGGCTCGGGTGGACGCGCTCGACCGGCAGAGCGCCGCCGCCGATCAGGCGACACGGGAGATCGATTCCGTGCGCCGCACGGAATACGAAATGCGGATCGCCGCTCGGGAGTTGATGTATCAGCAAAGCGCCGCGGCGGTGCAGGCCACAGCGGCCCGCGCGGTGCAACAGGCTGACGCGGCACACGCCACCTTGCAGGCGCTGCTTGCTTCCGAGTCGGGCGAGAGCGGACGCACGCTGCTCGAAGCGGCGGAGAAGCGGCTCACCGTCTATGCCAGGGCCACCGAGCAGCTGCGCGACTTGCGTGTCGGCATGTTGGACACGCGCGAGAAATCATTCTTCCCCTTGCAGCGATCGTTCCAGAAAGAGCTCGAGGGCGTGCGCGCCGGACTGGCGGCCGAGGACATCGCATACACGGAACTGGCGCCGTTGCGCTCGGCGCTCGAGGATTTCGTGGCGGCCTTGGCGACGGCGCGATCGGTCACCTTGCGCTTTTTGGCGACAGCCGATCGCAGCGAGGAGCTGGCGCTGAAGGACGCCGCCGCCAACGCCGACGCCGCCATCGCGACCTTGATGGGGAGCAAGATCTCCGACGAGGTGAAAGCCGAGATCAGCGGGTTGGCCGCCACCGGCCAGTCGGTGCAGCGCGCGGCAACCGAGTTGTTCGCCGCGACATCGCGCATGGA
>CAXUIE010000367.1:1936-3521 GCA_964250825.1 uncultured Acidisphaera sp.
GCGTCGATGCGGATGGTGCGAGCCAAGCCATGGGGCAGAGCATCGCCCTCCACATCCCGGACTCCCCCGCCCCCGCCAGCGCGGCGCGGGCCGAGGCATCGGCGGCGATGGCGTCCGCCCGGCAGCGCGCGCTGCTGTTCGCCGGGGGAATTGCAGTTTTGATGATCGTGAGCGGGACGTTGACGGCGCGCGCCGTGGCGCGTCCGATCCGCGCCATGACCCGTGCGGTGCAGGCGATGGCGGCGGGCGATACCAGCGCCGCCATCGGGCTCGTCGGCCGGCGCGACGAGATCGGACGCATGGCGGCCGCCCTCGAGACCTTGCGTGGCGCGGTTCGCACCGCGTTCGTGCAAAGCCAGATGATCGAGCAGATCCCGGTCGGCATCATGACCGCGGCCGCCGCCGATGGCCGCATCACCTATTGCAACCCCGAAAGCCGTCGCATCCTGGCCGCCGTCCAGGCGGATCTCTCCGTCGCCCCGGAGCAGCTGCTGGGCCAGAGCCTTGCCATCTTCGATCGCGACCAGACGCGCGTCGATCAACTCGTCAGCGAGCCGGACCGATTGCCGCAGCGGGCACAGTTGCGCCTGGGCGACGACGTGCTTGAGCTCTGCGCTTCCGCGCTGCGCGACCGCGACGGAGCCTATGTTGGCCCCATGCTGACCTGGAGCGTGCTGACGGGGCGGATCAGGCTGTCGGAGCGGTTCGAGCAAACGGTGGGCGCGATCGCCGGATCGGTCGGCGAGAGTGCCGCGTCCATGACGGAAACCGCCCACGCCATGAGCCAATCGGCGGCGGCGAGCGGACAAAGCAGCATGGCCGTCGCGGGCGCGTCCGATCAGGCGTCGGCGAACGTCCAATCGGTGGCCGCGGCCGCCGAGGAGCTTGCCGCCTCCGTGCTCGAGATCGGGCGGCAGGTGTCGGAGTCGGCGCGGATCGCCGGGCAAGCCGTGCGGGAAGCGGAAGACACCGACCGGTGCGTCAATCACCTGTCGGACGCGGCCAGCCGGATCGGCGACGTCGTGCGCCTCATCAGCGATATCGCCGGCCGCACCAACCTTCTCGCGTTGAACGCCACCATCGAGGCGGCTCGCGCGGGCGAGGCGGGGAAGGGGTTCGCGGTCGTGGCGAGCGAGGTCAAGACCTTGGCGACGCAAACGGCGCGGGCCACCGGGGAGATCGGCGCGCAGATCACCGCCATGCAAACGGAGGTGGGCCAGGCGGTCGGCGCGCTCCGCTCCATTGGCGCCACCATCCAGCGCATGAACGAGATCGCGACCGCGATCGCCGGCGCGGTGGAGGAGCAGGGGGCGACCACCCAGGAGATCGCCCGCGCTGTGCAGCATGCGGCGGCGGGAACCGCGGAGGTGAACAACAACATCGCCACCGTGACCGACAGCGTCGGCCACACGGGGCGTCAGGCCGAAGCGGTGCTCGTGGCGGCGACGACCCTGACGCGGCAGTCCGACGCCCTACGGGCGGAAGTCGCCTCGTTTCTCACCGCCGTGCGGGAAGCCGCCTAGCCGATTTGCCGACGCGAACGTCGTTCGGCTCCGCGCCGGGCGACGGACGGCAGCCTCAACGG
>CAXUIE010000368.1:0-3520 GCA_964250825.1 uncultured Acidisphaera sp.
GCCGCCCGCCGCTGACCCGGAGGAACGCCTCGGCGAGCGCGCGCGCGGCACGCCGGGTCGGCAGTAGGATGAGCCCGCGCGCGGCCTCGAGCGGGTCGGCCCCGGCCCAGGCCAGCCAAGCCGCGGCCACGTCGTCGAGGAAAGGGCGGTGCGGCGGGATGGTGAACAGGTTCACCGCGCGTCCCCCGTCATCCCGATCTGCAGGATCGATTCGGCGTCCGAAAGGTCGGACGGCGTGGACAAGTGGAACCACAGCCCGTCATGCACGACGGCCCTGAGTCGCCCGGCCGCGATCGCGCGATCCCAGGGCAGGTTCAGGCTGAACGCCCCGTCCGGCATGTCGGCGAGAAGCGCGGGCGCGCAGAGCTGCACGCCGGCATACGTGTAAGGCACGACTTCGCGCTCCCGCCGTCGGCGCGGGGAGCCCAGCTTGTCGAGCGCGAAATCGCCGAAGCCGACATCGGCATGGACCTGGAACGTGCGATGCACCAGGAGCACGGCGTCGAGCGTCGCCGGGTCGAAGGCGTCCGCGAGCCGTTCGAGGGCCGGGCGCGGCCCGTCCAGCCAGAACGCGTCGCCGTTCACCACGAAGAACGGCTCCGCGCCGAGCAGCGGCAGCGCCGCGCGGACGGCGCCACCCGTGTCGAGCAGGGCGGGCTCGCGCAGTAGCATGGTCGGCGGCTCTTCGCCGGCGGCGGTTCGCGCTTCGAGATGTGCTGCGACGCGGTCGGCCTGCCAGTGGGCATTGACCACGACGTGCTCGACGCCCGCCTCCCGCAGCCGGTCGAGACCGTGGTCGAGCAGGGGCCGGCCGCCGAGCGGCAGCAAAGGCTTGGCGGTGTCGCTCGTAAGCGGGCGCATCCGCGTCCCGAGTCCGGCGGCGAGCAACATGGCGGTGCGAGGCCGCGCGCTCATGCGGCGAGGTCCGGCGGATTGCCGCGCTGCTCAGGCGGTATCCACCGGTCGAAGGCGCTTGCCAGCGGGGCCGCGGTCGGGTGGTGCAACGCGTCCGCCAGCAATCGCCAGGTCCGGGGTCCGTGAGCGAGGTAATTCGTCCGGCCGTCGCGTCGGGCGAGGCGCACCCACTGCCCGGCCACCCGAAGATGGCGCTGCGCGGCGCAGATCGCGACGGCGTCGCGAAACGCCTCCGCGTCCAACTGCGGGCGCAAAAGGAGAAAGCGCGTGGCGGCGCGCTCGGCCACGGCGGGCGAAACGTCGCGCCGGCAATCCCCGACGAGGGAGGCGAGATCGTAGGCCGGGGGTCCGCGCGCGGCACTCTGTATGTCGAGCACGCCGACGCCCTGGAGGCCCGGCCGGTCCGGCAGCCACATCAAGTTGCCGGTGAAGAAATCTCGGTGTGTGAAAACGGGTGCGTCCGCCGCGAGCGGGCGAAGCATGTCGGCCAGCGCCGCCGTGAAATCATTACGCGCCTTGTCCGGCGCTGGCCTGCCGAACGTGGCGGGCCACCACCAGTCGAGCAAGGTCGCCGCCGCCGTCGCGGCCATCGCATCCGCGTCCCAGGCCGGCAAGCCGTCGGGGACGGGCGCGCGCTGCATGGCGGCCAGCGCGTCCACCGCCGCGTCGAACAGGGTGGTCTCGGTGCCGGGGGACAGCAGTGTGGAAACCAGGCCGTCGCCGAAATCCTCGATCAACAGCAGGCCCGCCCCCACGTCCTTGGCCAGGATCTCGGGGACTGACATCCCGAGGGCGGCGAGATGCGCGCCGACGTGGAGGAACGGCCGTACGGTCTCGGGCGGCGGCGCGTCCATGAGCACGGCTGGGCGTGGCCCGCCACCGAGCCGCCAGTAGCGTCGGAAGCTCGCATCCTGCGCCAAGGGCTGCATGGTGGCCCGAGCATAGCCGTGCGCGGTTAAGAAGGCGTGGATGGCGGTCTCCCGGCTCATCGAAGCTGGCCGATCCGGTCGGGCCAGCCCGACAGCAGCGCCGTCCGCGCCCCGTCCGCCGCGAAGCTCAACGCGACGGCGAGCGCGTCGGCAGGGCGGAGCGGCCCGAGCCGGTCGGGCCATTCAACGAGCACCACGTCGTCGCGCGCTTCATCCCAGCCGAGCTCCGCCACCCCGGCGGGGCCGCCCAGGCGCCAAAGGTCGAAGTGGTGCGCGGTGAACCGTCCGGCCTCGTAGCTTTGCACGAGCGTGAACGTCGGGCTCGGCACGTCGAGCGACGGATCAGCGGACGCGGCGCGCAGGAAGGCGCGGGCGAACGCGGTCTTGCCCGCCCCGAGCGGCCCTTCGAGCAAGATCGCGTCGCCGGGGCGCGCCAGCTCTGCGACCAACCCTGCCAGCGCCGCCGTCACCCCCAAATCGGGCAGTTCACGCAGCAACGGGTCGGGGGTCGGCATCATCGCGCCCCTATTTGCCTCACCCGGCGAGTCGCGCACAATCGCCCGGTTGAGTAGGTTGAGGGCATGTCCGACGACCTCCTCACCGACGTCCTGATCGTCGGCGCCGGCCCGGTGGGCCTGTTCGCCGTGTTCGAGTGCGGGATGCTCGGGATGCGCTGCGTGCTGATCGACGCCCTCGCCGAGGCGGGCGGCCAGTGCGTGGCGCTGTATCCCGAGAAGCCGATCTACGACATCCCGGCCTGGCCGGCGATCGACGGCGGCGAGCTCGTTGCCCAGCTGGAGCGCCAGATCGCGCCGTTCGCGGCACCCCGCCTGCTTGGCCGCCGCGCCGAAGCGCTCGCGGGGGCGACCGGCGGGTTCAAGGTGACCACCGACCGAGGCGAGCACGTGAGGGCGAAGGCGATCGTGATCGCGGCCGGTGCCGGCGCGTTCGGCCCGAACCGGCCGCCGCTGGCCGATCTCGCAGCCTTCGAAGCGACCGGGGCGGTGCAATATTACGTCCGCCGTCGCGAGGACTTCCGCGGCAAACGCGTGGTGATAGCGGGCGGCGGGGACTCGGCGGTCGATTGGGCGCTGGCGCTGAAGGACATCGCTTCCGTGTCGCTGGTGCATCGCCGCCGCAAGTTCCGCGCCGCCCCCGAGATGGCCGCGCGGCTGGACGAGGCGGCGGGGCGGGGCGAGGTGGAACTGGTGATCCCCTATCAGCTCCGTGCGCTGCACGGAGAGGCGGGCGCGCTCGCCGAGGTGGAAGTTGCGACGGTCGAAGGCGTCACCCGCAGGATGGCGGCCGACGCGCTCCTGCCGTTCTACGGGTTGTCGACCGACCTCGGCCCCATCGCCGGCTGGGGCCTCGCCTTGCGGCGCCACCACATCCCGGTCGACCCCGCGACCTGTGCGACGAGTTTGCCCGGCGTGTTCGCGATCGGCGACGTCGCGATCTACCCGGGCAAGCTCAAGCTGATCCTGCAGGGATTCTCGGAAGCCGCGATGGCCGCGCACGCGATCCACCCGATCGTGCATCCCGGCGAGGCGCTGCATTTCGAGTATTCGACGACGAAGGGCGTGCCGGCCGGGGGCGCTGCCTAGATTAAGATCGTCGGACTTGCGTTCGCGTTCCACCCGCAGCGGCTGTTCGATAATGGCGCAACCCTACAGCAG
>CAXUIE010000369.1:0-3084 GCA_964250825.1 uncultured Acidisphaera sp.
CGCGCGGCCCGGCCACCGCGCCGTGCTGGCCAGCGCCGCCACCCTCGCCCTGATGCGCGCCCGCATGGGCGAGGACGCCGCCGGCGCCGAACAGCAAACGCTTTCCTGGGGCGAGCGGCTGCGGGTCGGCGACGTGACGCTTTGGCTCGAGCCGGCCGGCCATGTGCTCGGCAGCGCGCAGGTCGTCATGGAATACCGGGGCAGCCGCGCCGTGGTCAGCGGCGACTACAAGCGCCAGGCCGACCCGACCTGTGATCCGTTCGTCCCCGTGCCCTGCGACGTGTTCGTGACGGAAGCGACCTTCGCGCTGCCCGTGTTCCGCCACCCGCCGCCCGGCCAAGAAATCGCCCGCCTGCTCGCCAGCCGCGCGTTGTTCCCCGACCGCACCCACGTCGTCGGCTGTTACGCGCTGGGCAAGTGCCAGCGCCTCATCGCGCTTTTGCGAGAAGCCGGCTGGGATGCGCCGATCTTTCTTCACGGCGCGCTCGCCTCCTTGTGCGCCGTTTATGAGCGGCACGGTGTCGCGCTCGGCGACCTGCGCCCGGCCACGGTGGCGGGAAAGGACGCGCTGCGCGGTGCCATCGTGCTCGCCCCACCCGGCGCCGTCACCGACCGCTGGGCGCGACGATTGAACGACCCGGTGGTCGCCATCGCGTCCGGCTGGATGCGCATCCGCCAGCGCGCCCGCTCGCGCGGCGTCGAGCTGCCGCTCGTCATCTCTGACCATGCCGACTGGGACGAGCTCAACGCGACGGTCGATGAAGTCGGCGCGCCGGAGGTGTGGGTGACGCATGGCCGGGAGGAGGCGCTGATCCACTGCATCGGCCGGCGCGGGGTGCGGGGCAGGGCGCTTCGCCTGGTCGGCTACTCGGACGAGGACGACGACGCCCCGGCGAGCCCGAGTGCTGCGACCGAGGCGGCGGCGTGATCGCGTTCGCCGACCTCCTCGAACGGCTGCTGTTCACGCCGTCGCGCAACGGCAAGATCGCGCTGCTAAGCCGCTACTTTGCCACCGAACCGGACCCGGATCGCGGCATCGGCCTAGCCGCGATCACGGGCGAGCTTGCCCTCACCGCCGCCAAGCCCGGCCTGATCCGCGGCCTCGCCGCCGAGCGGACCGACCCCGAGCTGTTCGCTTGGTCGTACGACTACGTCGGCGATCTGGCCGAGACGGTCGCGCTGATGTGGCCGGAGAAGCCGACCAACGCGGCCCCTCCCTCGCTTGCCGAGGTGGTCGGAACATTGGAGACCGCGCCGAAAGCCGAGTTGGCAGGCCACGTCGCGGGCTGGCTCGATGCCAGCGAGCCGTCCGTCCGGATCGCGCTGCTCAAGCTCATCACCGGCTCCCTGCGCGTTGGCGTGTCGGCGCGGCTAGCGAAGGTGGCGCTGGCCGAGATGACCGGCGGCCGCGTCGCGCCCGACGACGTCGAGGAGGTTTGGCACGGCCTCGCGCCGCCGTATTTGCCGCTGTTCGAGTGGCTCGAAGGGCGCGGGCCGCGGCCCGACCCGCTGGACGCCCCGGTGTTCCGCCCGCCGATGTTGGCGCATCCGCTTGAGGCGTCCGATCTGGCGGCGCTGGAAGCGGAGAGATATCGCGCCGAGTGGAAATGGGACGGCATCCGCGTGCAGCTTGTCTCGACCCGGGGCGGCAAGCGCCTCTATTCGCGCACCGGCGACGACGTATCCGCCGCGTTTCCCGAAATCATCGAGGCGATGGACTTCCACGCCGTGCTCGATGGTGAGCTGCTGGTGATCCGCGATGGCGAAGCGGCGCCGTTCGCCGACTTGCAGCAGCGGCTCAACCGACGTGGTGTGACCGCGCGCATGATGCGCGAGTTCCCCGCCGCCATCCAGCTCTACGACATGCTGTTCGACGACCACGAGGACATCCGTTCGCTGACCTTTGACGCGAGGCGCGCCCGTCTCGAGCGATGGCACGAGCAGGTCTGCCCGCGGCGCATGGCGCTGTCGCCTTTGATTGCGTTCAACGGCATCGCGGAGCTTTCCGCCGTTCGCGACGGCGCGCGCGCCGCCTCGATCGAGGGCCTCATGCTGAAGCGCCGGGACAGCGCCTACGTGCCCGGCCGTCCCAAGGGCCAGTGGTGGAAATGGAAGCGCGACCCGCTGACCATCGACGCGGTGATGATGTACGCGCAACGGGGTCACGGCAAGCGGTCCAGCTTCTATTCCGATTACACGTTCGGGCTTTGGAACGAGGACGGCGAGCTCGTCCCGGTCGGCAAGGCGTATTCCGGCATCACCGACGCCGAGCTGGCCATGCTCGACCGTTGGGTGCGCAACCACACGGTCGCGCGCTTCGGCCCGGTCCGCGAGGTGGAGCGGGCTATGGTGTTGGAAGTCGCGTTCGATGCCGCCCAGCTTTCGACCCGGCACAAGTCGGGGATCGCGTTGCGCTTTCCCCGTATTGCTCGCATCCGCGCCGACAAGCCGGCCGCCGAGGCGGATCAGCTCGAAACCCTGGTGCGGCTGGTGGACCAGTTCTCGCGCCCGGAAGGCGAGGCCGCCGTCGCGGCGGCGGCGAATTGACCGCCTCTCCCCTACCGTGCTGCTTTGGGGTGGAACAGGGGGGAGCGGCGTCATGCCGATCGTCGAGAACGCGGCGTTGGCGAAGATGCGGGCAGGCGGGCTGGCGCTCGGTTTCGGCGTGCACCACCTGCGTACCGCGGCGGTTCCGATGCTGGCCAAGGCCAGCGGGCATGACTGGCTCTTCATCGACACCGAGCACGGCGCCTTCTCCGTCCAGGAAGCGACCCAACTCTGCATGGCCGCGTTGCCGCATGCGGTCACGCCGATCGTCCGCGTATGCGCCGATGCGATCGACGAGGGCACCCGCGCGCTCGACAATGGCGCGCTCGGCATCGTCGTGCCGCATGTCGACACCGGCAAGCAGGCCCGCCGCATTGCCGAAGCCTTCCATTACCCGCCGAACGGCCATCGCAGCTGGGGCGGCCCGCCGGCCGTCTACGGCTATCGGCCGCCCGCGACGGCCGCAGCCCAGGCCGAGATCCACCCCGAGATCATCGTCGCCGCCAGGATCGAGAGCCCCGAAGCGGTCGCGACCCC
>CAXUIE010000369.1:3094-3508 GCA_964250825.1 uncultured Acidisphaera sp.
GGGCATCTCCGGCCAGATCGGGCACGAGCGTGTCACGGACGCCTATCGGCGCGTGGGCGACGCCTGCCGCAAACGCGGCAAATTCCTTGGTCTCGGGGGCGTGTACGACCACACCAACGCCGTCCGCTACATTCAAATGGGGGCTCGGTTCATCCTTTCGGGCGCGGATCATGCCTATCTGATGGCTGGCGCTGCCGCGCGGACGGAGTTCCTGCGCGATATCAAGCTCGCAGCGCCCGAGGCGCCGCGCGAGGTGGACGCCAAGCCGGTCAGGCGCAAGAAGAAGCTCGAGCGAGTTTGAGGGGAGGGGACGTGGCGGTCATGGAACATAGTCTGCGCGGCAAGGTAGCCGTGATCGGCGTCGGCGAGACCACCTATTACAAGCACGGCCAGTCGCCGGACCCGGAGTTCGTC
>CAXUIE010000370.1:0-257 GCA_964250825.1 uncultured Acidisphaera sp.
CATTTGATAGAAACTGAACGCCCGAAAACCACCCCGGTTCCCGGCCGGAGCACGATCGATTAGGAACCGCAAATGTGACCGAAGCGTGAGGAACCGCGAGGCCACGGGACCGGATTAACCCAGGGAAGGCGAGCCGGATTGGCCCGCCCACCTCGCCTGTTTGCGCCGCTGCGGAGGTGCAGGCACCGACACTCCCGCTGCCGAGAAGCGAGACGGCTCGGCTTAGCCCCGCCCATGGATCAGCAGAGCCAAGCCGT
>CAXUIE010000370.1:267-1640 GCA_964250825.1 uncultured Acidisphaera sp.
AGCGGGTTTTCCTCAACCTGGTGCTCGATCACATCGGTTCCCTGGCGAAGGTATCGGCCAGGGTTGTTGTACGCATCCTGGGCCACGTCGGATGCACTCCCGGCAACGCCACGAACGGCGTCTTGGGCCCGGTTCACATATTCGCTGGGATTATTGTAGGCCTTTTGGGCGAATTCCGTCGCGCTCCCGGCCGCATTGCGCACTGCGTCCTTGGCCTGCCCGAGATATTCGTCGCGCTTGTCATAGACCTCCTGTGCCGCGCCCGATGCCGAACTCGCGGCGCCGCGGACCGCATCCTGGGCCTGCCCGAGCACGTTCTGGCCTTTCCCTTCGGCTTGACGGAAGCGCCCTTCCAACTCGGTCTTGCTGTCGCCGGTCAGATTCCCGGCAGCGCCCTGAAGCTTCCCGCCGGCTTCCTTCGCCGCACCCTTCAAACGATCCGTGTCCATTGTTGTCTCTCCTTGGGACCCTACTTGCGCAAAACTACTCAGCGCGGCCAAGGTTCCGCTCGCGGCCGAGAGCACACCGATAATCCGGCCGCTCCGACGCGGAAACGGCAAGTGAAACCGGCGCTTACGAAGGCTGATGCGAGCCGGGGCCGGCCCCCGGGCAAGCCGATTCGGGCCGGCTCAGCCGTGCACGGCCTTCTTCCTCGGCCTGGCGGGCGACTTGCCGGCCGGCGCCGCTCCATGCTCGTCGAATCCGACCAGGATCGTATAGTCCTCGTCGGCGTGCGCCTGGGTATAAGGCACGGTCAAAGGATCGGACACGAGCGTGAATTCCCCCTGGGTGTCCCCGCTCGCGACCGTGGCGGGCACCTGGTAAAATTTCGCCGCCGCTGCCTTTTGGTCGCTGTCGCGGCGGACCGCGATGCGCACCGGGATGGAGAAGCCGCCCGGCGCGCCAACCGGCCCGAGGAGCACGCGACCTTGCACGCCGACCTTGATCACGATCTGATTGCCCGACTTCGAGCATTCCCGGGCCACGTCGCCCATCGAATACTGGTAGCGCACGTTGCCGTTGGACTGGTCGGCGCCGTTGTAAACGCGGATCGAGGCCGTACCGTCCAGCACCTCGATCTCCGGACACCGTAGGGGTTGCTCCTTGTCCACCGCCGAAGCGGGCACCGGCCCCGGGCTGGTCGTGTTGAACGCAAGGAGGTTGCCGAGCCCCGAGCCACCGCCCTCGGCCGAGGGCGTGAAAAAATTCTCGCCGCCTCCGGCACAGCCGGCCAGAAGGACCGCCGCGAAGCTCGCCGCGGCTCGATCAGACCATCTGACCGCCGCTCGTGTCATTGCCACGCTCCGCCTCGCATTCGCCGGCCCCCCTCGACCGGATCGCCGACCCAAATCCCGCCCGCACGGCCTTCGGGG
>CAXUIE010000370.1:1650-3481 GCA_964250825.1 uncultured Acidisphaera sp.
ATGCCCACCCCTTCCTCCGGCGTCTGGAAGATGATGAAGGTCGCGGTGGTCCCGCTGCGCAACTGGTCGATCAGCTTGTCTTCCATGGTGACCTCGGCGATGCAGCCGGTCGGCAGGCAGCGCACGAATCCCGCACGGCCGATGTCGGTCTGATCGACTTTCAGCCCCAACCCCGAAGGCAACAGCACACCCAGGGGAGCGACGACCCTCAAGAGGCGGCTTTTGCCGTCGGCCGTCTTCAACACGATCACAACGAGATTGACGTTGGGTCGATCCTCAGCCGCCACGCTCTGGATCAGCGCGCATTGTTCGCGACTGGCTCCCGGCGGTGTCTCGCAGCGCATCTCCCAATCGCCGTACTTGCCCCTGACAACTCCTTGGGCGGCGGCCGGATGGACCGCTCCACAGAGCAGGAGCAGCCCTAGGCCTGCTCCGAGCCGGCGCATGGCGCTCGAACGCCCTGCCGGCACAGCTCGCATCGCCGTCGCCATTCCGTCTCCAATTCAGATCCCGCCGGTGGCGTAACAAATAGCCCACGACTGTCAAGGTGCCGTCGGTCGCGCACCAGGGCAATCGGGCGAGTATGCGCGTGACATTGGGATGAAGTGCTGAATCTGTTGTGATCCTCTGATTCGAATGAGGACATGGCGGTGGAGAGCGACGGTGGGGGATTGGGTGCGCTCGGCGAAGCGATTGTTTTTTTGAAGTTTTTCGAAGACCTGCCGGACCCGCGCCAGCGCGCCAAGGTGCTCTATCCTCTCGATGAGATCCTGCTGCTCTGCCTGCTCGCGGTGCTGGCCGGCGCCGAGACGATGACCGACATGGCGCGATTTGGCGACAAGAAGCTCGCCTTCCTGCGTCGCTTCCGCCCGTTTGCTGACGGCACCCCGGCGCATGACCACCTCGGCGACATTCTGGCCTCGCTCGATGCGGGAGCGTTCCAGCGTTGCTTCGTGACCTGGGTCGCCTCCCTCACCGGAGCCCCGGCCGAGGCTGTGGCGCACGACGTGATTGCCATTGATGGTAAGACCTCACGCCGCTCCGGCGGCAAGAAGGCGGGCACGCCGCCGCTCCACATGGTCTCTGCCTTCGCGGCACGCCAGCGCCTCGTGCTCGGGCAGGTCGCGGTAGCGGAAAAATCGAACGAGATCGTCGCGATCCCGAAGCTCCTCGACATGATGGCCATCGAAGGCGCTGTCGTGACGATCGACGCCATGGGATGCCAGCGCGACATCGCCCAAAAGATCATCGACAAAAAGGCCGATTACGTGCTCGCCTTGAAAGGCAACCAGGGCACGCTCCGCGCCGATGTCGATCTCCTCATTGCCGAGCAGAAGACGGCCGGCTTCCAGGACACGACGATCAGCCGCAACGAGACCGTCGATGGCGATCACGGCCGCATCGAGACGCGGACCACCACCGTCATCCACGATGTCGAATGGCTCAGACAAACCCACGCCTGGCCGGGCCTGAACGGCATCGTCGTCATCGACAGCCACCGCGAGATCGGCGGCACCATCGAGCGCGAGACCCGGCTCTACATCACTTCGCTGACCCTGCCGGCCGAGAGCCTCGGCCCCATCGTGCGGAGCCATTGGGCGGTCGAAACAGCCTGCATTGGGTAATGGACATGGTGTTTCGCGACGATGAATGCCGCCTGCGCACCGACAACGCACCCGCCAACTTCACCACGCTCAAGCACATCGCCCTGAACCTGACCCGCAGGGCACCCGGCAAGGACTCCCTCCGCCTCAAACGCAAAGTCGCCGCCTGGGACGACGACTTCCTAGCCGCCATCATCACAGCGTGATCAACTCACCCGATTGCCCTG
>CAXUIE010000371.1:0-3463 GCA_964250825.1 uncultured Acidisphaera sp.
CGCGGGTGCGCGCGGGAAGCGGCGCGCGACGCCGCGATGAACCCCGCGCAAGGGCCGGATCCGGCCGCGGCGCTCGCCGCCCTTCGCCCGCGCCTCGGCGACAGCGCGGCGGCGGTGATCGATGGCCCGGGCACGGCCGTCGAGCGTATCGAGCGGGAACGGGCGGCGGCCCGCGAGCAGTTCCTGGCCGAGGAAAACGCCACCGCGCTGCGCCTGCGATGGCTTTGCGTCATGGTCAGCCTAACCGGGGCGGTGTTCGTCGCCGCCATCGTCGGCGGGATGGCGCGCCCGGCCTGAGATCCTCCGGAAGTGCTGCCGCCAGCTCGCCGCGGCTGAATGCGCGCGCCGAATGAAGCCGCCCGCGAGCTAGACGCGGGGCGAGCATCATCCCCGCTTGAGGGCATCTGAGCGGGGCAGTCCCGATCGCAGCACCCGCTCCACAGCGGAAGCCAAGCGGGCAAGTGCTTGTTGTTCGACGGGGGGCGGTTGCCGCGACGAGCGTTAAGTTTTTCCTGCGGCCGTCTCCGTCTCGTGGCGGTCGGAGTTCGGCATGCCGGTGGGTTTGTGGCCTTCCTCGTTACCCTTCCCGACACCGTGCGGATCGTCTTCTCGCGCGGCCTTGTCGCCGTTGCGAGCCGAGGTGTGCTCAGCTGGCTTGCCTGGTTGCGGCATTACGCGCCCCTCTCCCCCGTTTTCTCCATCCGCTCGATCTGCTCCGCTTTACGCGAGCCCTCAACGGGCGTGTTGGCGGGCGGGTCGCTCGCGGGGAACGTGTCCTCCACGGCCCCGTCGATCTTCTCCTCGTGCAGTTTCTTCTCGTTCAAGCGCGCTTTCTCGTCTGGCATATGAGGATGCTCCCTGAGGCCGTGTGGACGCAACGCGCGAGCGGCCGATGGTTTGCTCGCGCCCACTGGCTCCGCCCTGGCATCCGCGGCCATCCCATCCCATTGTTCTCATGCAACGCTTGGAGGCCTGCGTGGAGGAGCGAGTTCACGGCGAGACATCGGCCGCCACACCAGATGTCGAGGACGGCACAACGGAAGCGCCTCGTCCCATGGAGGCCTCTCGTCAAGGCCGTATCGGCATTGTATCGGATGCGATCTGTCCTTGGTGCTATATCGGCAAGCGCCAACTCGAACGCGCGCTGCCGCTCGCCGCGCGCGAGGGCGCACGCTTCAGCGTTCACTGGCATCCATTCCAGCTCAACCCGGACATGCCGCGCGAAGGCGTCGATCGGGCGGATTACCGCCGCGCGAAGTTCGGCAGCCTGGAGCGCGCCGCGCAGCTCGACCGGCAAGTGACGGAGGCCGCCGCCGCCGTCGGCCTCACCTTCCGCCTGGAGCTGCTGCGCCGCACGCCGAACACGGTGGACGCGCACCGGCTGATTTGGCTCGCCGGCGAGGAATACGTGCAGGACGCGGTGATGGAGGCCGTGTTCCGCGCCTACTTCACGGAGGGTGCCGACATCGGGCGGGTGGACGTCCTCGCCGACCTCGCCGCCGCATCCGGGATGGACCGGGAGGCGGTGCTTGGCTTCCTGCGGGGCGACATGCTGGACGCGGAAGTCCGCGCGGCCGACCGGCAAGCGCGCGAGGCCGGCGTGAACGGCGTGCCGTCGTTCTTCCTCGACGGCCATGGCCTGTTCTCGGGCGCGTTGCCGGCCGAGAAGATGGCCGCCGCGTTCACCCGCGCGGAAGGCATCCTGGCGCGCCACCGTGGCGACCAAGCGTAAGACCTGGACTCCGCCCACGGGCCAATATACCCCCCGATCCTGGTCCGATAGTTGAACCACAGTAAGGGAGAGTAAGAATGACGTCGAAGAATCCCGAGACGTTGGCACTGCACGCGGGGTGGCGGCGTGACAGCGCCACGAACGCCGTCGCGGTGCCGATCTACCAGACGACGTCCTATCAGTTCGACAGCGCCGAGCACGCCGCGAACCTGTTCGCGCTCAAGGAGCTCGGCAACATCTACACCCGCATCATGAACCCGACCGTGGACGCGCTCGAAAAGCGGGTCGCGGCGATGGAGGGCGGGGTCGCGGCGGTGGCGGTCGGCTCCGGCCAGGCGGCGTCGGCGTATTCGGTGCAGAATCTTGCCCGCGCCGGCGACAACATCGTGAGTTCCACCGATCTTTACGGCGGCACCTGGAACCTGTTCGCCAACACGCTGCGGGACCAGGGGATCGAAACCCGCTTCGTCGATCCGACCGACCCGGAGGCGTTTGCCCGCGTCACCGACGACCGCACCCGCGCGTATTACGCGGAAACCCTCCCGAACCCGAAGCTCGCGGTGTTTCCGATCGCCGAGGTGGCGGCAATCGGGCGCAAGTTCGGCATCCCGCTGATCATGGACAACACCGCCGCGCCGTTGTTGGTGCGCCCCTTCGATCATGGGGCGGCGGTGGTGATGTATTCGCTGACCAAGTGGATGGGCGGCCACGGGAACTCGATCGGCGGGGTCGTCATCGATGGCGGCAACTTCGATTGGGAAGCGCACAAGCAGCGCCAGCCCGCGCTGAACACCCCCGACCCGAGCTACCACGGCGCCATCTGGACGGAGGCGGTAAAGCCGCTCGGGCCGATCGCCTACATCCTCAAGCTCCGCGTCACCCTGTTGCGCGACCTCGGCGCGCCGCTCGCACCGTTCAACGCGTTCCTCATCCTGCAGGGGATCGAGACGCTGGCCTTGCGCATGCGCGAGCACAGCCGCAACGCCAGCGCCGCCGCCGACTTCCTCGCCAAGCGACCGGAGGTGACCCGCGTCATTCATCCGGCGCACCACACGGGCGTCGCCGCCGAGCGCACCGCCAAATACCTGCCGCAGGGCCATGGCGGGCTGCTCGGCATCGAGCTCGCGGGCGGCGTGGAGGCCGGGCGCGCCTTCATCAACGCGCTGCAGATGTTCTACCACGTGGCCAACATCGGCGACGCGCGCAGCCTCGCCATCCATCCCGCCAGCACCACGCACTCCCAGCTCGAGGCCGAGGAGCAGATGGCGGCCGGCGTCTCGCCCGGCTATGTGCGCTTGTCCATCGGCATCGAGCACGTGGACGACATTCTTGCCGATCTGGCGCAGGCGCTCGATGCCGCGGGCGGCACCGTCCACGCCAAGGCCGCCGAGTAGATGACAAAGGCCGCGCCCGTCGTCCTGGTCACCGGCGGCGCGCGCGGCATCGGGGCCGCGATTACCGCTCGCCAGGCGGGAGCCGGCTGGCGGGTGGTGGCCGCGGACCGCAACGAGCCGGGAGCGCTTGTGGCCGGCGCGCGATTTGTCACCGCCGACGTGTCGGACGAGCGGGCCGTCGCAGCGCTGATCGCTGGCATCCAGGCCAGCGAAGGGCGGCTCGACGGAGTCGTGTGCAACGCGGGGATCATGATTCGCAAGTAGATAGCCGAGCTGACCGCGGCCGAGGTAAACCTGGTGCTCGCGCCCCACCACATAAGCACCGTCCTGCAGGCGC
>CAXUIE010000372.1:0-3454 GCA_964250825.1 uncultured Acidisphaera sp.
GTCGGAGTGGGCGTGGGTCACGATGGCCCGCTCGACCGCGCGGGTCGGGTCGATGAAGAACCCGCCCGGCTCGCAGAAGAGGCCCTGCGGCTGGACCCTCAGCCAGGTTTCGGGGTGGGCCGTCATATGCTGATGATCTCCCCGAGGCGCAGACGCACGAGATCCGCGGTTCCGGGAGGAACGGCTGCTCCTGCATAGCGGACTGGACGCGCGAGCGTGTCGACGCTCCGAACGTGACTTATGAGGATTTCTCCACGCACAGGCAGCCCCAGCGGGAGAACCACGCTACTCGGAAACGGGCGAACTCGGGAGGTGATCGGACAGACCACGGCCAGACCCGTGTTCGTCGCGAACAGCCTCGATGAAACCACGAGCGCCGGACGGCGACCTCCCTGTTCGCGCCCCCTCGTAGGGTCGAAGTCCGTCCAGATAAGGTCCCCGCTGTCTGGGACGTAAGCCGTGCCGCTCACTCCTCGACGATCTCGCGACCGACATCCGGCCCCCAATCGTATGCGCCAGCGTACTCGGCCCGCCACTCGGCCGGGCTTCGAGCGGCGAAAAGCTCCTCCAGGGTGGCCGGCGCCGCGGCGCGACGAATGACGACACCCCCCTCCACCGTCTCGACAGAAACGCGTTCTCCGTCCTGAATGCCCGCCGCGCGCGCGACGTCGCTCGGGATGCGCACTGCGAGATTGTTGCCCCAACGCCCGACCGTGACGACGACCATGCTGTCTCGAATATCCTTCCGGATATCATATAGGCCGTGGCGAGCGATTGACACCCTGAGCGAGCGAACCTAAGAGGCCGTTCGCCCGACGCTCCGCGCCGGGTGATCCCCATTGCCGGGAACGTGGACGGACGAGTTCCGCCCCGCCGCCTCCTTGGCGGCCTACCGGTGCAACAAGCCTGCCCTCGATGGCGGCATAGATAAAGAGGCCACGCGCATGACCAAGCGCACGGAAAGCAAGTACAAGATCAATCGCCGGCTCGGGGTCAACCTTTGGGGCCGGTCCAAGTCGCCGATCAACAAGCGCGAGTATCGGCCCGGCCAGCACGGCCAGCGGCGCACCAAGACGACGGATTTCGGCATCCAGTTGATGGCCAAGCAGAAGCTCAAGGGCTACTACGGCAACATCGGCGAGAGGCAGTTCCGCAAGTATTACGAGGAAGCCGTCCGCCGCAAGGGCGACACCAGCGAGAACCTGATCGAGCTGCTGGAGCGCCGGCTCGACGCCGTGGTGTACCGCATGAAGTTCGCCGTCACACCGTTCGCAGCCCGGCAGTTCGTCTCGCACGGGCATCTGACCGTCAATGGCCGCAAGCTCAACATCCCGTCCTACAGCGTCAAGGACAACGACGCGATCGAGGTGCGCGAGAAGTCAAAGCAGCTCGCCGTGGTGCTGGACGCGACGCAAAGCCCCGAGCGCGACGTGCCCGAGTATGTCGAGGTCGATCACCGCGCCATGAAAGGCCGCTTCGTGCGCGCGCCCAAGCCGAACGACGTGCCGTATCCGGTGCAGATGGAGCCCAACCTGGTGGTGGAGTTTTACTCGCGCTGATCGTTCGGCCTTGTTTTGTAAACCGGCGGGCCGCCAGAGCCGTATGGACCGAGCGACAGGTCAGAAGCTGGCCGACAACTGCAACGTCGGCAAAGCGACCGTTTCCGGGCTGCCTACGTGTTAACCCTTCACTGGGGCGTGTCGCGGGTGGTCGTCCTGTCTGGCCCGATTGCCTTAAAGCTTCCTCGTGGGGAGGTGGGCTTGCGGTGCAATCGTTTTGAAGCATCCATCTGGGAAAGGAACCGGGCTCATCCGACGCGCAAGCGTCACCTTTGTCCGGTGTTGTGGTGTCACCCTGAAGGCAGAGTGCTCGTGATGCCGAAAGCCAACCCACTTGCCCCACTAGTTGACCCCATGGCTGTGCTCCGGGAAATGTACGATGATGGAGACTGGTGGGATTATGTGTCGGGAGGAGATGACACCAACCCTTGTGAGCCTAAACCGGAAGACTGGGGCATTCTGAACGGCGAGCTGGTAGTGGTCGACTACGCCGCACCGGCACTTTCTAACCCGTGAATTCGCCGAGCAGCGATATACCGGCCTAAAAGGTGGAGCGAACAAGAATTTCTTAAACATCGCGGTTCATGCAGACGCTTTTGCAAACACCTGGGAGATCCAGGGCCTGGCGCGCGCTCCGGGATCAAGGATTCGAAGGCTGCTACAATGGGAGTTTTTGCGAAGCGTCTGACGCCGGGGGACTGCATCAATCGGATCAGCAACGCAATGGACGAGTTGGCGGCAATCCAAAAAGTGCTGGACGCCACTCCCAGGGGAAAGGAATACAAGGCGAACTGGGACGCCAATCGCAAGTATGCTCACGGGCACCTGTCGGAAGCCTGGGAGAGTCTAGGCGCTGCGCTGAACGGACTGATCAGCAGTCAGCGGCAGCCGACACGGGATGAACAAATTGACGTAACGGTGGAGACGCAACGGAAACACTTAGTTGCCCTCCGGGCGGAGGTGAAACGCCTCGAAAGTGTCTTGGCGTTGGCTGAGGCACGCGCAGCGGCGGCTGAGTTAGTTGCAGAGCGACATACCCGTCCGAAAAACGAAGAATTGGCGCAGCTATTGCGACGGGTCGTCATGACCGCGATTCATCCGGACAAGGCGGCGAACTCTGGTGAGGCGGAGTGGCGGACCCGGCTGTGCCAAACGCTGTTTCCCGAAATCGATCGTCTCATGAAAAATGCCTGAGGCCTTTTGGGTCGATCCGAGCTTTCCGCGATCCAACCTTTCAAAAGACTACGAAGCCGTGCTACTTGCAGCGGTCGAAGCATTCGAAGTTGGTCCCGACGCGACGCGGGCCTTCCCGCGCTTTCGGACGAGTAGATAGGCGAGCACCGGATCCGCCCGGCTTCATGTAGCGGCATTCGGTCGCGATGCGGACCCAGCGGGGTTCGTGTCGTTCACCCACGCCATCACCCTGGCAATCAGCGGACCGACGGTCAGCGGACCGATGCTATCCTGATGGCGGCGGTGGCGCGGACCCTGCATCGGGCCTAAATCCACGGCATGACCCTGACCGACCCCGCGGCCGAGATCGCCCGCCGCCGCACCTTCGCGATCATCTCGCACCCCGACGCCGGCAAGACCACGCTTACCGAGCGGCTGCTGCGCGCGGGCGGCGCGATCCAGCTCGCGGGCAACGTGCGCGCCAAGGGCGAGCGGCGGCGGACGCGCTCCGACTGGATGGGGATCGAGCGGGAGCGGGGGATCTCCGTGGTGACCTCCGTGATGACGTTCGAGCACACGGGCTGTGTGTTCAACCTGCTCGATACGCCCGGCCACGAGGATTTCTCCGAGGACACCTACCGCACGCTCACCGCCGTCGATTCCGCGGTGATGGTGATCGACGCGGCCAAGGGGATCGAGGCGCGCACCCGCAAGCTGTTCGA
>CAXUIE010000373.1:0-3449 GCA_964250825.1 uncultured Acidisphaera sp.
CGGGTTCGCCGGGCGGCGGCGCCGCTTCCGCCAGCTCCGCATCGACCACCCCCGCGGTGATCGTGTCCTCCGGGCAGAGTGCGGCCATGCGACGCATCAGGTTTTCGAGCTCGCGCACATTGCCCGGCCAGCGATAGGTTTTCAGCCGATCGAGAGCGCCTTGGTCCAGGGTCTTGGCCGGCAACCCGTCCTCGCGGGCGCGCTCGAGGAAGTGCGTCGCGAGCGGCGGGATGTCCTCCACCCGCTCGCGCAGCGGCGGCAAGCGGATCGGCACCACGTTGAGCCGGTAGAACAGGTCCTCGCGGAACTGGCCCTGGCGGATCGCCGAGCGCAGGTCGCGGTGCGTAGCGGCGATGATCCGGACGTTGGCCTTGATGCTTTGGCGGCCGCCAACGGAGGTGAACTCGCCTTCCTGCAGCACGCGAAGCAGCCGCGTCTGCGCTTCGGGCGGCATGTCGCCGATCTCGTCGAGGAACAGCGAGCCGCCGTTCGCCTGCTCGAACCGGCCCGGCGTCCGGCTGGTCGCCCCCGTGAACGCGCCGCGCTCGTGGCCGAACAGCTCGCTTTCTATGAGCTCGCGCGGGATGGCGGCCATGTTGATCGGCACGAACGGCCCGGCGCGGCGCTTGCCGAAATTGTGCAGGGCGCGCGCGACGAGCTCCTTGCCGGTGCCCGACTCGCCGTTGATCATCACGGTGAGGTCGGCCGTCGTGAGCCGCGCGACCGTGCGGTAGATTTCCTGCATGGCCGGGCTGCGGCCGATGAGAGGCAACGGCTCGTCCCGGTCCCGCTTCTCGGAGGGGACGGGCACGACGGGCGGCGCCGGCTGCGCCAACGCCCGCCCGACCACGAGCAGCAATTCCTGCAAGTCGAATGGTTTGGGCAAGTACTCGAAAGCGCCGCGTTGAGTCGCCTTGACGGCGGTCATCAAGGTCGACTGCGCGCTCATCACCACCACCCGAAGATCGGGCCGGGCGCGCTTGATGCGCGGAATGAGGTCGAGCCCATTTTCGTCCGGCATCACCACGTCCGTGATGACGAGGTCGCCTTCGCCCTCCTCGACCCAGCGCCACAAGGTCGCGGCGTTGCCGGTGGTGCGCACCTGATAGCCGCTCCGCCCGAGCGCTTGCGTCAGCACCGTTCGGATGGAGCGGTCGTCATCCGCGACCAAGACAGTCGGGAGCGTCATGGCGTGCGGGCCTTCGGTTACGGGCCGTCGCTATCCTTGTCGACGACCACAGGCAGATGAATGCGGAACTCCGTGCGCCCCGGCCGGCTGTCGACCTCGATCAACCCGCCATGATCGCCGACGATCTTGGCCACGAGTGCGAGGCCGAGGCCGTTGCCCTGAGGCTTGGAGGTGACGAACGGCTCGAATAGATGCGGGCGGAGATCCTCCGCGATGCCAGGGCCATTGTCGCGCACCGTGACGACCAGCGGAAGGTCGAGGCGGGTGCGCGAGCCCGGGATGGCCACGCGGCGGCCGTGCTGGAAGGCGGTGGACAGCACGATCTCGCCGTGCGGGTTGTCCGCGTTGGTGATCGCCTCGGCCGCGTTCTTGACCAAGTTGAGCAGGATCTGCACGAGCTGGTCGCGGTTGCCCCAGACCGGCGGCAGGGACGGGTCGTAGGTTTCGCTGAAGCGGATATGCGTCGCGAAGCCGCTTTGCGCGAGCTTGCGGACGTGTTCGAGCACGCGATGAATGTTGACCGCCTGCCGCTCGATCGGCTTCTCGCCGAACAACTCCATCCGATCAACGAGGTCACGGATGCGGTCCGCCTCGTCGCGGATCAGCAGGGTGAGTTCGCGATCGCTTTCAGCCACGCTGGATTCCAGCAGCTGGGCCGCGCCCCTGATGCCGGACAGCGGGTTCTTTACCTCGTGCGCCAGGATCGCCGCCATGCCGGTGACGCTGCGGGCGGCACCTCGGAACGACAATTGCCGGTCGAGCGCGCGCGCGGCCGAGGCGTCCTGCATGACGATCAGCACGGCGCCCGGCAATTCCAGCACCGGCGTGATCTGGACGGCGATGCCGGGCTTGTGCAGGCGCTGGCTTTCGAGCGTGAGGTCATAATCGGCGACCGTCACCTCGCCCCGCCGCGCATAGGCGATCAAGAGCAGAAGCGGGCTGTCGGGCGAGAACAGGTCGGCGAGCCCCAAGGAGGAAAGCTGCGCCGCCGACACGCCAAGGAACTGTTCGGCCGCGTGATTGACGTAGACGAACCGGTCGTCCGCATCCAGCAGAACGACCGGAACCGGCAGGGCGCCCAGGATCAGCGCCGTCTCCGGCACGCGCGGCGGCTCGACCGGCACCGGGCGGGTGAACACGGACAAAGTGCGCTTGCGCAGCGTGGCCTTGCTCATGCTGCTTCTTCCTCGAGAACCGGCGCCGTTTCGCGCGCCGCCCCGCGGCCGATTAGCGGATCGTAAAAATCGTGCACCAGCCGGATCACCGCGTCCGCATCCGCAAGGCGATTGGCCAACGCCCGGAACCCGGCCGAGCCGGGCAGCCCGCGCGAATACCAGGCGAGGTGCTTGCGGGCGAGCCGGAGCCCGGCATCGCGGCCGAAGAAGTCGAGCATCGCGGCATAGTGCGAGAGCACCACCTCCTTTTGTCGGGCGAGCGATGGCTCGGCCAAGGTGGTCCCGTTGCGCAAATATTGCGCGACTTGGCGCGCGAACCAGGGCCGACCGTAGCAGCCCCGGCCCAGCATCACGCCGTCCGCTCCGGAAAGCCGTAGCGCTTCCGCCGCGTCCTCCTTCGTCACGATGTCGCCATTGGCGATCACCGGGATGCCGACCGCCGCCTTGACGCGGGCGATGAAGCTCCAATCGGCGCGGCCGGTGTAGAATTGCTGGCGGGTGCGGCCATGCACCGTCACCATCCGGATGCCGGACTGCTCGGCGATCCGGGCCAAGTGCGGGGCGTTGAGGGTCGCGTGGTCCCAGCCCATCCGCATCTTGAGCGTGACCGGCACCCGGACGGCCGCGACCGTCGCCTCCAGGATGCGGGCGGCGGCGATCTCGTCGCGCATCAGCGCCGAGCCGGCCAGCTGGCCCACCGCCACCTTCTTCACCGGGCAGCCGAAATTGACGTCGATCAGGTCCGCCCCGCGATCAACCGCGAGCCGGGCGGCTTCCGCCATCGCGGCGGGATCGCAGCCGGCCAGCTGCACGGCCGACAACCCGCCGCACCCGTCCACCTCCGCCATCCGCAAGGTTTGCCGGTTTTCCCGCACCATCGCCCAGGATGCGATCATCTCCGAGACCACCATGCCCGCCCCTTCCCGCTTGGCGAGGCGGCGGAACGGCAGGTCGGTGACGCCCGACATCGGCGCCAGGATAACCGGGACGTCGATGCGCGCTCCCGCACCGAGGTCGATTGGCGGGAGCGGCCGGGATGCTGATAGCGGCTTAATGACGGGATCGTTATTGCCCATGAATTGGGC
>CAXUIE010000374.1:0-744 GCA_964250825.1 uncultured Acidisphaera sp.
CCGTCGCGAGGTACGCGGACGAGGCGAACGGCACCGGCGCGATCGCCCGACCCAGCTCCTCGGCGAGCACGCACACGGCCAGCCGCCCGAGACCGGCGCCGCCGTGCTCCTCGGGGATGGACGCGCCCACCCAGCCCATTTCGGCCATCTGCCGCCAAAGCGCCCGATCATAGGGCTCCGCGTCGTCGATCACGCGGCGCACGACGGAAGTCGGGCAGCGCTCGCGCAGGAACGCGCGCGCCGTCTCGCGCAGCTGCTTCAGCTCGTCGGGAAAATCGAAATCCATCCGCTGCCCCTACTGGCAAGTATCAAGGAAACCCGATTTGCCGCGGCGCGGCAACACCAGCTCGCCACTGCGGGCTCACTCCCGGAGTGGCGAGGGCGCAGTGCAGCGGCTTGACGCGCGCGTCGCCGGTTCGATGATGCGGCACCGGGAGGAGCCGCCCATGAGCGCCGTCGAGATCGCCCCCTACCAGGTCGAGGCCTACAACGCCGCCAAGGCATCCGAGAACAAGATCCACGACAACGATGTGGCCCAGAAGTTCGGCTTCCTGGGCGGGCTGGTTCCCGGCGTGGATGTCTACGCCTACATGGTGCATCAGCCGGTGCGAAAGTGGGGACGGGCCTGGCTTGAACGCGGCACGGCAACGTGCCGGTTCATCAAGCCGGTGTATGACGGCGATATCGCCACGGTCGCGGGGCCCGGCCGACCCCCCCGCCGCGCCAACACACAAAACCACCCAC
>CAXUIE010000374.1:754-3421 GCA_964250825.1 uncultured Acidisphaera sp.
CAACTGACCAGCCGTGGCGAGCGCGGCGCCACCGGCCTCGCCCGCCTGCCCGACGCGAGCCAGCCGCCTTCTCCGACCGAGTACGAGATCGTGCCCGTGGCGAAAACGCGGCCCGACGCCAGCGAGGCCACGCTCACCGCCGGCCTTTGGCTGAACACCGAGCCTTTCCCGCTGACCGCGGAGTTCGCCGCCCAGTACCGGCTCGATGTGCGTGAAACCGACCCACTCTACGAGCGCGAAAGGATCGCCCCGCCGGGCGTGCTTCTGCGCTTGTGCAACTGGGTGGCGACGCAGAACGTCGTGCTCGGCCCGTGGATGCACGTGGGCTCCACGATCCGCCATTTCAGCGTGGCTCGTGTGGGTGAAACCCTGAGCGTGCGCGCTCGGATCGCCGACAACCGTGAGCACAAGGGGCATCGCTTCTTCGACCTCGACGCGCTGGTGCTCGCCGGCGACCGGCCGGTCGCGCATGTCCTCCACACCGCGATCTGGCGCCCCCGCCAGCTCGAAGCCGCCTGAAGCGGAGCCTCGGCCATGCGCGTCTCCACTCACCTGCCGCTACGTGACTGGCGCGAGGTCGGGCCGGCCGCGGCGCGGGCCGAGGCGGACGGGTTCGACGCGATTCAGTTTCCCGAGATCAAGCATGATCCGTTCGTCCCGGCGGCACTCGCAGCGCTGGCGACCGAGCGCGTGGAACTCGTCACCTCCGTCGCCATCGCGTTCCCGCGCAGCCCGATGGTGGTGGCGAACCAGGCCTGGGACCTGGCGCGCAATTCGAGTGGACGGTTCACGCTCGGCCTCGGCAGCCAGGTCCGCGCGCACAACGAGCGCCGTTTCAGCGTGCCCTGGATCGCCCCGGCCGCCCGCATGGGCGAATACGTGGAAGCGCTGCGGGCCATCTTTGACGCTTGGCAGACCGGCGGGAAGCTGAACTACCAGGGCAAGCACTACCAGTTCACCCTCATGACGCCCGAGTTTTCGCCCGGTGCCCAGACCGTGCCGCCGCCGCCGATCAGCATCGCCGCGGTCGGCCCGGTGATGCTGCGCACCGCGGCCCGGCTCTGCGACGGGGTGCGGCTGCACGGCTTCGCCACCCGTCGCTATCTCGAAAAGGTGGTTCGCCCCCTGCTGAGCGAAACGCTTGCCGGGTCAGGCAAGGCCTGGGAAGGCTTCGAAGTGTCGGGCGGCGGCTTCATCGCGACCGGACGCGATGCCGCGGCGGTGGCTCGCGCCGCTGAGGGAATCCGGTATCGGGTGGCGTTCTACGGATCGACGCCCCAATACCGCGGCGTGTGGGAGCAGCACGGCATCGGCGAGCTCGGCGACAGGCTCAACGCGATGTCCCGCAAGGGCGAATGGACGGAGATGACCAAGCAGATCGATGACGACGTGCTCGACTTGTTCGTCGCCCGCGCCACCTACGACCGTCTGCCGGAGGCGGTGGAGCAGCGGTTCGGCGGCGTGGTGGACAGCGTGAGCTTCGAGTTCGCGGCCGACGATGCGCCCGAGCTGCGGCGCGAGGTGGTGGACGCGGTGAAACGCATTCCCCACCGCTTCACCGGGTTCGCGAGGAGCGACTAGCGCCCTTGAAGGATATCCGTCCTTTCTCGCGGGCGCGAGATAGGATGGGTAAACTCCGGCATGCGCGCCGGGCTGGACCGGCCCGCCCGCGGCGGGCACTCTCCCCTTATGCGCCAGCATCGCATCGCCTCCATCCCCGCCGACGGCATCGGTCCCGAAGTGATCGCCGCCGGGCTCGAGGTGTTGGACGCGGGGGCCGCCCGCGACGGCGGCTTTCGGCTCGCCGTGGACCACTACGACTGGGGTTCGGACTACTACCGCAAGCACGGGCGCATGATGCCGCCCGATGGCCTGGCGTGGATGCGGACGGCGGACGCGATCTACTTCGGCGCGGTCGGCGATCCGAACCTGCCCGATGACCTGACGCTCTGGGGCCTGCGGCTGGCGATCTGCCAGGGGCTCGACCAATACGCCAACGTGCGCCCGACCCGCATCCTGCCCGGCGTAGCCAGCCCGCTGCGCGACGTGGCCGCCGGCGATCTCGACTGGCTCATCATCCGGGAGAACTCCGAAGGCGAGTACGCCGGCAACGGTGGCCGAACGCATCGTGGGTTGCCCGAGGAGGTCGCGACCGAAACCAGCATATTCACGCGGCGGGGCGTCGAGCGGATCATGACATTCGCCTTCGAGCAGGCGCGCGCGCGGCCCCGTAAGCATCTTACGATCGTGACCAAATCGAACGCGCAGCGGCACGGCATGGTGTTCTGGGACGAGATGGGGGCGCTGGTCGGCCGCCGTTACCCGGAAGTTTCCACCGACAAGGAACTGGTGGACGCGATGGCCGCCCGGATGGTGCGCCGCCCCCAAAGCATTGACACCGTGGTCGCGACCAACCTCCATGCCGACATCCTGTCCGATCTCGCTGCGGCCCTCGCCGGAAGCATGGGGATCGCGCCGACCGGCAACATCGACCCGGAACGGCGCGGCCCGTCCATGTTCGAGCCGATCCACGGCTCGGCGTTCGACATCACGGGGAAAGGCATCGCCAACCCGGTCGCCACGTTCTGGACCGCCAGCCTGATGCTCGAACATCTCGGCGAGGCCGGCGCGGCTTCGTCGCTGATGCGCGCGGTGGAGCAGGTCTGC
>CAXUIE010000375.1:0-3400 GCA_964250825.1 uncultured Acidisphaera sp.
CGAAGAAGCAGCGCCATTGCGGATCGAGCCGCCGCAGATCGAGCCGGTCCTCCATGCGCACGCCGCACTCGTCGAACACGCGGCGCAGCACGTCGGGGACGGTCAGGATCGTCGGCCCCATGTCGAACCGAAAGCCGCCCTCCTCCAGCACCGCCGCCTTGCCGCCGAGCCAGTCGTTCTTTTCAAACAGGACGACGGGGTGGCCGCGCCCGGCGAGCGTGCAGGCGGCGGCGAGCCCGCCCAAGCCGCCGCCGATCACGCCGCCGGGGAGAGTCGTGCTCAAAGCACGTCCGCCAGCGCCGGCTCGCGCGCGGGTGCCGGTGTCGCGAGCGGGATATCCCATCCGGTCGGCAAGTCGAGGTCCTCCGCGAGCAGCCGCGTGGTGATTTTAGCACTTTCGAAAATCACCGGCAGGCCGCTGCCCGGATGCGTCCCGCCGCCGACAAGATACATGCCCGGGATGTCGCGGAAACGGTTGCGCGGCCGCATGTGGAACATCTGGCGCATCGAGTGGGCGAGGTTGAAGGTGGCGCCGCGATGGATCGCCATCTCGTCGCGCCAGCCGAGCGGGGTCAGCATCTTCTCGAACCGGATTCGCTCCTCGATGTCGGGTGCGCCGACACGGGCCAGCCGGTCGAGCGTGAGGCGACGATAGCGGGCCTGGATTTCCGGCCACTCGGCCCCGTCGGCTGTCAAATTGCCGACGGGCACCAGAACATACAGCGTGGAATGCCCGGGCGGCGCGAGAGTGTCGTCCGAAATGCTTGCATTCTGCACGTAGAAGGAGGGCTCTTGCGGCGGCGAAAGGCCGGAGTCGATTTCCTGCACGTTCCGGCGGTAATCCTTGGACAAATAGATCGTGTGATGCGCGAGCTGATCGAGCCGGCCCTCAATACCGAGATAAAGCATGAACGTCGAGCAGGAGAACTTCTTGCGAGCGATGCGCGCGTCCGACCAGGCCGGGCGGAGCCGGTCGGGCACCAGGGTCTGCATCGTGTGGGCGAAATCCGCGTTCACCACCAGAGCGTCGAATCGATGCGCGCCGGAGGCGGTGCGCACGCCACAGGCGCGCCGTCCCTCGAACAGGATCTCGTTGACCGGTTCGCCCAACCGAATATCCGCACCCTGCTCGCCGGCAATGCGCGCCATCGCGTCCATCAAGGCGCCGCAACCACCGCGCGGGTGCCAGACGCCGTACTCGTACTCCATGAACGCGAGGATGGTGAATAGGCTCGGGCACTGGAACGGGGACATGCCGAGATATTTGCTTTGGAAAGAAAACGCCAAGCGCACGCGTGGATCGCGGAAATATGTCGCGAGGTCGCCATCGACCGTGCGGTGCGGCCTGAGCTTGGGCAACGCGCGCATCATGGCGGGCGTCGCGAAGGCGCGCAGGCTGTCGAACGAGGATTCCAGCGCGGGGCGGAACGCGGCGAGCTTGGCCCGGTTGTCGGCCATGAAGCGGGGCAGGGCGCGCGCGTCCTCGGGTGAAAGCTTGGCCACCGCTTCGGCGAGCCGCGCCATGTCGCCGGTCGCCTCCAACTCGCCGCCTGCTTCGAACATCAGGTGATATTGCGGATCGAGCCGGATCAGCTCGACCTCGCGATCGAGTTGCTTGCCACAAGCGGCGAATATGTCGGCCAGCACGCGGGGGTATAAAAAGAAAGTCGGCCCCATGTCGAAACGGAACGGCCGGGCATCATCGTCGAGGCGGGCGGTGATGGTGCCGGAACGGCCGCCCACCCGGTCGAGGCGCTCGAAAACCGTTACATCCGCACCGGCCCGCGTCAGCAGCATGGCGGTTGCGAGACCACCGGGGCCGGCGCCTATAATCCCGATTCGTCGCCGCTCGCCGGTTCGCCTTGTCGCCCCGTTAACGCTCATGATCCGATTACGGTCCTCGCCCTTGCGTCGCTCGTCTGGCCGGGCATGTAGGTACGGATGGCGACTTGTCAGGGTATCGCATGAGCGAGCGTGATGTGGCCACAGCGTTGCGCGCGGCGCGCGCAGCGGCCGCGCAATGGCGCGAATCGCCGATGGCGGCGCGCGTCCGAATCGTGGGCGCGACGCGTCGCCTGCTGGTGCGCGACATCGACCGGGTGCTCGACTGCGTGGCGTGGCGCAGGCCGCGTGAGGAGACGCTGGCGGCGGAAATCCTGCCATTGCTGGACGCGGCGCGGTTCCTCGAACGCCATGCCGCGCGCACCCTGGCCCCGCGCGCGCCCGTGGGACGAAGGCCCGCTTGGCTGATCGGCGTGCGCGCTGAGATCAGGCGCGAGCCGCACGGCGTGGTGCTGGTGCTTGCGCCTGGCAACTATCCGCTGTTCCTGCCCGGCGTGCAGATCATGCAGGCGCTGGTGGCGGGCAACGCCGTTTGCGTCAAGCCCGCGCCCGGACGCGCGCCGCCGCTTCTGCTGCTCGCCGAGCTGCTTGCGGCGGCAGGATTGCCGGATGGGGTGTTGCAGGTGCTCGACGCCTCGCAGGCAACGGGCGAGGCGGCGGCGCGGGCGGGGTTCGATAAGGTGTTCCTGACCGGCTCGGCCACAACCGGCGCGCGCGTGTTGGCGGCCGCTGCGCCGATGCTCACGCCGACCACCATGGAGCTGTCCGGTAACGATCCCGTGTTCGTGCTGCCGGGCGCCGATCTCGGACTCGCCGCCGAGTGTCTGGGCTACGGGCTGCGGCTCAACGGCGGCGAGACCTGCATCGCCCCACGCCGTGTGTTCGTGACTGAAGCGGACGCGCGGGCGTTGGAGCGCGCGCTGGCGGCGCTGCTGCCCGCGAAGCGGGTTCTCCCGATTTCAGACGACGCGCGGGCGCGGGTGGCGGCGTTGCTGGCCGGCCCAAACGGAGGTGCGATCCGCGTGCTGGCGCGGGACGGCCCGATCGTGCTTGCCGGCTCCGGTCAGGCGCTCGCCGACCTGACCGACGGCATGTTCGCGCCCGTGCTGTGCCTGCTCGCGGTGCCCGATATGGACGCCGCCCTCGAAGCGGCCAGTGCTAGCCCGTACGCGTTGGGAGCCGCGGTGTTCGGCCCGGGAGCGGCGGCGCACGCGTTCGCCGGGCGCGTGCAGGCGGGCTCCGTGGTAATAAACGATCTAATCGTGCCCACCGCCGACCCACGCCTGCCGTTCGGCGGCCGGGGACGAAGTGGCTTCGGCGTCACGCGAGGGGCCGAGGGGCTGCTCGAGATGACCGCGATCAAGACGGTCAGCATCCGCACCGGCCGGTTCCGGCCGCATCTGAGGAGCCCCGATCCCGGCAAGAGTCGAGGCTCGGGGAGCCCGGATCAAGGCAGCAATGGCCGGTCCTGGAGCCTGGATCCGGGTAATCCGGGACAGGTTGCCGCGTTGATTGAGGCGATCCACGGCAGCGGCGCGGCGCGGGCGCGGGGGCTTGT
>CAXUIE010000376.1:0-3391 GCA_964250825.1 uncultured Acidisphaera sp.
GTGGAGGACGGGAGACGGCAGCGCCGGGGTACGCGCCATCGCCGAGGCGGCGGCTCGGATCGGCTTTCCCATCATGATCAAGGCGGCGGCGGGCGGCGGCGGGCGCGGCATTCGCGTGGCCGGGAACCCGGCGGAGCTGCGAACCCTGGCGCCGCAAGCGCGCCGGGAAGCGGGGGCCGCGTTTGGCGATGACGGGCTGTATCTCGAGCGCTTCATCGCGCGTGCCCGCCACGTCGAGGTTCAAGTGCTCGGCGACGGCGAGCGGGTCATCCACCTCGGCGAGCGCGAGTGCTCGTTGCAGCGCCGGCGGCAGAAGCTCTGGGAGGAAGCGCCGGCCGCGTGCCTGACGCCGGCGCAGCGGGCGGAGCTCTGCGCTTCGGCGGTGCGGCTCGCGCGATCGGTCGGCTATCGCGGCGCGGGCACGCTGGAATACCTGTTCGACGAGGCGAGCGGGGCCTTCTTCTTCATCGAGATGAACACGCGCATCCAAGTCGAGCATCCGGTGACCGAGATGATCACCGGCGTCGACCTGGTGCGCGAAACGATCCGCATCGCCGGCGGCGAGCCGCTCCGCTTGTCGCAGGCCGACATCCGTCCAACAGGCCACGCGGTCGAGTGCCGGCTGAACGCCGAGGATCCGGCGCGCGGGTTCCGGCCGGCGCCGGGCCGCGTCGATATGCTGCGCGTTCCGGGCGGCCCCGGCGTGCGCTTCGATTCGGGGCTCTACGCCGGCTACGACGTCCCGCCATTCTACGATTCGCTGCTCGGCAAGCTGATCGTCTGGGACGAAACCCGCGACGCCGCGCTGCGGCGGCTGTCCCGCGCGCTCGGCGAACTGGAAATTGCCGGCATTCCCACCACCGCCCCATTGTTCCGTCGCCTGCTCGCCGAGCCTGACGTCCAGCAAAATCGCGTGCACACGCGCTGGCTCGAGGAATGGCTCGAGCGCGCGCCCCTTGAACTCCCGGCGAGACAGGACGGCCGATGAAGACGCGCACTTCCTTCGGTGGGGACGAACACCTGTTCGTCGAGTTCGACGAGGAGATGTCGCTTGAAGCCTTCTTCAAGGCGTTGGGCATGGCCCGGGCGGTGAAGGAAGGCGCCATCAAGGGCGTCACCGAGATCTGCCCGGCCAACGCCTCGTTTCAGGTCAGGTTCGACCCCGACGTGATCGCGCCGGCCGACCTCCAGAAGGAGATCGCCGCACTCGAGGACGCGGGCCTGCGGGCCGACCCGGTGCTGCGAACGCGCATCATCGAGGTGCCAGTGTTCTACGACGACCCCTGGACGCGCGAGACGCTGATGCGCTTCCGCGAGCGCCACCAGGACCCGACCTCCACGGATTTGGAGTATAGCGCCCGGATCAACGGCTATGCGTCCGTCGCGGATTTCATCGCGGCGCACGCCGGATCCCCCTGGTTCGTCTCGATGGTGGGCTTCGTCGCCGGGCTGCCCTGGCTGTATCAGATGGTCGATCGAGCGAAGCAGATCGAAGCCCCGAAATACCTCCGCCCGCGCACCGACACGCCGCGGCTCACCGTGGGTCACGGCGGCTGTTTCGGCTGCATGTATTCGGTGCGCGGCGCCGGCGGCTACCAGATGTTCGGCATCACGCCGATGCCGATCTACGACCCCACGCAGTCCGTCTCCTACCTGCGCGACTTCATGGTGCTGTTCAACCCGGGCGACATCGTGAAGCTCCGGCCGATCGGACGCGAGGAGTACGACGACATCTTGGCTGCGGTCGATGCAGGACGGTTCCGGCCGCTGATCCGACCCGCGACGTTCTCCCTCCAAGACTTCCACCGAGACCCGGCGGGGACCAACGTCAAGCTGCTGGAGGGCTTGCATGGCCGTTGAGGTGATCAAGCCGGGGCTCGCCGTCTCCGTGCAGGATCTCGGCCGACCCGGCTACTACCACATCGGCATCCCGCTTTCCGGCGCGATGGACCGCTTCGCGCTGCGCGCCGCGAACCTGCTCGTCGGCAACGACGAGGGCGCCGCCGCGCTCGAGGCCGCGTTCATGGGACCCGAGTTGCGGTTTGCCGCGCCCGCGCTGGTCGCGGTCACCGGCGCCGAGCTGCCGCCGAAGGTGGACGGGGCGCTTCGCCCGACCTGGACCGCGTTCCCGGTCGCGGCGGGTCAGGTGCTGAGCTTCGGCCATCTGCGCGCGGGCGCCCGCGCGTACATCGCGGTCGCCGGCGGCATTGACGTTCCCATCGTGCTCGGCAGCCGCTCCACCTACGGCCTGGGCGCTCTCGGCGGCCTCGATGGGCGGACGCTCCGCGCGGGCGACGTGCTGCCGGTCGGAGCCGCATCCGATGGGCGCGAGGACCGCTTCCTGCCGCCCGAGTTGCGCCCGAGCGCGGAGCCATCGACAACGCTCCGCATGGTGCGCGGATTGTACGATTTCCGCGTCGCCCCGGCGGCGCTTGATCGTTTTTTCTCCGAAACATGGAGGGTGGCGCCGGAGGCGGACCGGGTCGGCTACCGGTTCCGCGGCGGCCAGCCGCTCGCGTTCGAGCCTCGGATGCAACCGTTCGGCGCCGGCTCCGATCCGTCGAACATCGTCGATAGCTGCTATCCGTACGGCTCGGTTCAGGTGCCGGGCGGAACCGAGCCGATCGTGCTGCACCGGGACGCCGTGTCGGGCGGCGGCTACTTCATGATCGGCACGGTGATCTCCGCCGACATGGATCGCATCGGGCAGCTGCAGCCGCACATGCCCGTCCGCTTCGCGCCCGTGACGCTCGAAGCGGCGTTGCGGGCGCGCCAACAATCCCACTCGGCCGAAGCGGCAATGCGCGACGCGCTGGAGTGACGCGTGTCAGGTCGTCGGCCGGTGGGCGGCCTGCTCCACCTTCACGCTGGCCGGTGCGCGTCGGGTAGGTGCAGGGGCTCGGCGAAAGGGCCAGCCGAGTTCTCGCCCGCGCGTCAGGCCGGCCGGTCGGAAGATCAGGATCAAGACCAGCACGACCGCCAAGCCGATCTCGGAGCTGCCCGGCGGCAACTTCAGGGGAATGCCGCCGGGCGCCACCCCGGCCTCGAACAACCGCAGGAGCTCGACGATGGCCGTCACCGCGACCACGCCCGTCGCGGCCCCCGCCAAGCTGCCGATCCCGCCCACCACCAGCATGGCCAGCGTGAGGAACGACAACGGCAGATAGAAGATGTCGACGGTGAGGATGCCGAGGAAATGACCGTATAGACCGCCCCCAACGCCGACCACCACGGCGCTCAGCACGAAGCCGATCAGCCGCACCCGGACGATGTTCACGGCGGAGGACTTGGCCGCCGTCTCGTCGTCGCGCGACGCGCGCAGCATAACACCCTAGCCCGAGGTCTGGAACGCGCACCCCACCACTAGGGCCCAGACGGCCCAAGCCCACCC
>CAXUIE010000377.1:0-3380 GCA_964250825.1 uncultured Acidisphaera sp.
ATCCCGTGGCGCTCGCCGCCGATCCGGCGCTCGACGTGTTCGTGGAGGTGATCGGCGGGTCGGAAGGGGCCGCGCGCGGGTCGGTGGAGGCGGCGCTCGACGCGGGCAAGCCGGTCGTCACCGCCAATAAGGCGCTGCTGGCGGTGCATGGCGCCGCGCTCGCCACGCGAGCGGAGCGGGCGGGCGTCGCGCTTGCCTTCGAGGCGGCGGTGGCGGGTGGCATCCCGGCGATCAAGGCGCTGCGCGAGGGGCTTGCCGCGAACCGCATCTCGCGCGTCGCCGGCATCCTCAATGGCACGTGCAACTACATCCTGACGACGATGCGCGAGCGTGGGCGCGAGTTCGCCGACGTGCTCGCCGACGCGCAGAAGCTCGGCTATGCGGAATCCGACCCGTCCTTCGACGTCGAGGGCGTCGACGCCGCGCATAAGCTCGCCATCCTCGCCGCGCTGGCGTTCGGCCGGCCGGTCGCGTTCGACGCGGTGCACATAGAAGGCATTCGCGCGGTTTCGGCGCTCGACATCGCGTTCGCGGGCGAGCTCGGTTACCGCATCAAGCTGCTCGGCATCGCGCGGCAAGCCGATAACGGGATCGAAGCGCGCGTGCATCCCTGCATGGTGCCGGACGCGGCACCCATCGCCCGCGTCGACGGCGTGTTCAACGCGGTGGTGGCGGAGGGCGATTTCGTCGGCCGGGTGATGCTCGAAGGGCGGGGCGCCGGCGCTGGTCCGACCGCCTCCGCTGTGGTCGCGGACCTGATCGATATCGCGCGCGGCCGCGCGACTCCCGTTTGGGGTGCGAGTTCGGCCGAGCTGTCGGACGCGCCTTCCGTGCCGATGTCGGCGCATGTCGGCTGCTATTATCTTCGGCTGATGGTGGTGGACCGGCCGGGCGTGATCGCCGACGTCACCGCGGTGCTGCGCGATTGCGGCATCTCGCTCGAGTCGATGTTGCAACGCGGCCGCAGCCCGGGCGAGGCGGTGCCGGTGGTATTGGTCACGCACGAAACCAGGGAGTCGGCCATGCGGTCGGCGATCGAGCAAATCGGCGCGCTCGACACGGTGATGGAGCCGCCCGCGCTGATCCGCATCGAGCCGGCCTGAGTGTAACGAGGAACGCCATGTCCGAGACCAGCCCCCGCCACGTCCGCGACGTCCATACCGATCGCAACCTCGCGCTCGAACTCGTGCGCGTGACCGAGGCGGCGGCGCTCGCCGCGTCGCGCTGGATCGGCCGGGGCAAGAAGAACGAAGCGGACGGCGCCGCCGTGGAAGCGATGCGCAAGGCGTTCGACCAGGTCGCGATCGACGGCACGGTGGTGATCGGCGAGGGAGAGATGGATGAAGCGCCGATGCTGTACATCGGCGAAAAGGTGGGGCAGGGCGGCCCGCCGATGGACATCGCCATCGATCCGCTGGAGGGAACGACCATTACCGCCAAGGGCGGCCCCAACGCGCTCGCGACCGTGGCGCTGGCCGAGCGCGGCAACTTCCTCCACGCGCCTGACATCTACATGGACAAGATCGCGGTGGGCGGCGGCCTGCCGGATGACGTGGTCGATCTCGACGCCTCGCCGGGGCTGAACCTGCGCAATCTGGCGTTGGCCAAGAAGTGCGACGTGTCCGATCTCGTGGTCTGCATCCTGGAACGCGATCGGCACCAGGACATGATCGCGGGCTGCCGAGAGGCGGGTGCCCGCATCATGCTGATCGGCGATGGCGACGTGGCCGGGGTGATCGCGACCGCGATGCCGCAGAGCGGGGTTGACCTTTACATGGGCTCCGGTGGCGCGCCGGAGGGCGTGCTCGCCGCAGCCGCGCTCCGCTGCATCGGCGGGCAGTTGCAGGGCCGGCTGCTTTACGAGAACGATGAGCAGGTCGAGCGGGCGCGGGGCATGGGCCTCGCCGACCCGCGCCGCAAGTACACCGTGGATGAGATGGCGCGCGGCGACGTGATGTTCGCCGCCACCGGCGTGACGGGCGGATCGATCCTGCACGGCGTGCGTCGGTCCGGCAACGGCGCGATCACGCATTCGATGGTGATGCGCAGCAAGTCGGGCACCGTGCGCTATGTCGAGGCGCACCACAATTTCGACCGGAAAACCTGGTCTCCGTCGTCGTAAGCTCGCGCGTGCCCGATTCGCTTCCCCGTGACGCAGGTTCCTCGTCATCCGGCCAAAGTCGGGCGAAAGCTGGGATCCAGAGCGGCAGCACCGAGTCTGGAGCACTGGATCTCGGCTTTTGCCGGGATGACGACGGGCGCGATCGTGAGTAGTCATACCGTCGAACCGGCGTTGGGCGTCGCGCGCAGCTTGAGCGGGCGGCGCTGGGTGTGGCGCGAGGCCGAAGCGCGAGTCGGGCTCGGCATCGCGCAGCGCCACGGCGTGCCCGAGATCGTCGGGCGCTTGCTCGCCGTGCGCGGGATCGGCTTGGAGGACGCGGCGCAGTTCCTGCAGCCCACGTTGCGCGCCCTGCTGCCGGACCCCTCGCTGCTCGCCGACATGGACGCCGCCGCCGAGCGCATCGCGCTTGCCGTGACGCGCGGCGAAACCGTGGCCGTGTTCGGCGATTACGACGTGGACGGCGCGTGCAGCAGCGCGGTGATGGTGACGTTGCTCCGCGCCCTCGGCTGCCCCGTGCTGCATTACGTGCCGCACCGCATCGCGGAGGGCTACGGCCCGAACGGCCCGGCCCTGCTCTCGCTTGCCCAGAAAGGCGCGAGGCTGATCGTGTGCGTTGATTGCGGCACCGCTGCCGCGGCGGCCCTGAGCGCGATCGAGGGCCGTGCCGACGTGGTTGTGCTCGACCACCACAAGGCCGAGGGTCCGCCGCCGCCCGTCGTCGCTACCGTGAACCCCAACCGGCTCGATTGCGGCTCGGGAATGACCACGCTGTGCGCCGCCGGCGTCGCGTTCCTCACGGCGGTCGCGACCGTCCGGTTCCTGCGCCGACGCGGCTTCTTCCAAGGCCGCCCCGAGCCCGACCTGCTCGGGCTGCTCGATCTGGTGGCGCTGGCCACCGTGTGCGACGTGATGCCGCTGACCGGGCTCAACCGCGCCCTCGTCTGCCAGGGGCTGAAGGTGATGGCGCGGCGGGACCGCCCAGGGATCGCCGCGCTGCTGGATGTGGCGCAAACGCGCGACCGGCCGACCGCGCTGACCTGCGGTTACGGTCTCGGGCCGCGCATCAACGCCGCCGGGCGGATCAGCGAAGCCGATCTCGGGCTCCGGCTGTTGCTGTGCGATGATCCGGTGGAGGCGCGCGCGCTTGCCGCGACACTCGACGCGGTGAACCGCCAGCGGCAGGAGGTCGAGGCTTCCATGCTGGAGGCTGCGATGGACGCGGCGGCAGGACCGGCGGCGGCCGGTCACGCGGCGCTGC
>CAXUIE010000378.1:0-3362 GCA_964250825.1 uncultured Acidisphaera sp.
GGCCGGATACGCAATGCCGAAGCCGCTCGTTCCGGTGCACGGAATGCCGATGATCGAGCTGGTGGTGCGCAATCTTACACCCCGCCAGCCGCACCGGATCATTTTCATTTGCAAGCAGGACCATCTGCGCGCGCACGGGCTTGCGTCCCTGCTCGCCTCGATCGCGCCGGGCTCGGCCGTGCTCACGGTTTCGGCGACGACCGAGGGCGCGGCGTGCACCTTGCTGCGGGCCGCCGACCTGATCGACGGCGCGGATCCGCTTCTCGTCGCCAACTGCGACCAGTTCGTCCGGGCCGACATGACCGGCTTCGTCCATCATCTCGCCAAGCTCGACGGGCTGATCATGACCATGCGCGCCCGGGACCCGAAATGGTCCTACGCGGCCATCGGCCCGGACGACCTCGTGACCCGCGTCGCCGAGAAGGAGGTCATTTCCGAGGCGGCGACGGTGGGCGTCTACGGATTCGCGCGCGGCCAAGCGTTCTGCGCCGCCGCCCGCCGGATGATCGCCGCCAATCGACGGGTGCGCGGCGAGTTCTATCTCGCCCCCGCCTACAACGAGATGATCGCGGACGGCGCCCGCGTCGGGACGTGGGACGTGGGCGCGGTCGGCGACGGCATGGACGGTCTCGGCACGCCCGAGGACCTCGAACGCTTCCTCCGCGACCCGCGGTCAACCCGGGAGGTGGACGCGCTGCGCTTGGCTCCGGTCGGCTGAACCCGTCAGGCTGACAGCCCATCCACTGACGGACCGGGGACGACAGACGGCGCTAGACCCCCTCACGCCCGGCCGCGCCCTTGCGCTAAACACCGGCGGTGAGCTTCGCCTTCACCCTCCGCGCCGCCGACGATGCCGCCCGCGCCGGCACGCTCGACACCGCCCACGGTCCGGTCGACACGCCCACGTTCATGCCGGTTGGCACCCAGGGCACCGTGAAGGGCATGACCGCCGACGCCCTGCGCGCGACCGGGGCCGCCGTGGTGCTCGGCAACACCTACCACCTGATGCTCCGTCCCGGCGCCGAGCGGGTCGCGGCACTCGGCGGCCTGCACCGGTTCATGGACTGGCCCGGCCCGATCCTGACCGATTCCGGCGGGTTCCAGGTGATGTCGCTGGCGTCCTTGCGCAAATTGGACGCCGACGGCGTGACGTTCCGCTCCCATCTCGACGGCTCGGCCCACCGCCTCACCCCTGCTCGCTCCGTCCAGGTTCAGCACCTGCTCGACGCCACGATCACCATGGCGCTCGACGAATGCACGCCGTTCCCCGCGACGCACGAGGCGGCGCGGGCGTCACTCAATCTCACCACGCGCTGGGCCGCCCTCACCAAGAAGGCCTTCGTTCCCCGCCCCGGCTACGGATTGTTCGGCATCGTCCAGGGCGGCACCTATCCCGACCTCCGCGCCGCCGCCGCCGCCTCGCTCCGGGCCATCGGTTTTGACGGCTATGCGCTCGGCGGGCTCGCGGTGGGCGAAGGCCAGCGGGCGATGTTCGCCGCCATCGAGGCCACCATCCCCCACCTGCCGGCCGACAAGCCGCGCTATCTCATGGGTGTCGGCACGCCCGACGACATCCTCGGCGCCGTCGGGCGCGGCATCGACATGTTCGATTGCGTGATCCCCACGCGAGGCGGCCGCACCGCGCGCGCCTTCACCTCCGAGGGCGTGTTCAACCTGCGCAACGCCCGCTTCGCCGATGACGCGCGACCGCTCGACCCGATGTGCCGCTGCCCTGGCTGCCAACGGCACGGGCGCGCCTACCTCCACCACCTGTTCCGGGCCGGCGAGATGCTCGGGCCAATGCTGCTGACCTGGCACAACCTCCATTATTACCAGGACCTGGTGCGCGGGTTGCGGCGGGCCATCGCCGACGGGCGTCTCCACGCCCATATGCAAGGCGTGCGGGCCGGATGGGACGCTGCGGGGGAGTTTGCATGACGGAGTTGAGCCACCTCACCCAGCTCGGCCGGCCCACGCCGGTGCCGGCGAGCCCCGAGGCGGCCCTGCTCGAGCGCGTCGCGAACCCGGCGACTGGCCGCCATTACGCGGTCCGCTTCACCGCCCCCGAATTCACCTCGCTTTGCCCGCTGACCGGCCAGCCGGACTTCGCGCACATCGTGCTGGACTACATTCCGCGCGACTGGATCGTGGAAAGCAAGTCGCTGAAGCTATTCCTGCAAAGCTTCCGCAATCACGGCGCCTTTCACGAGGCCTGCACCATGCACATCGCCGAGCGCGTGCAGGCCCTGCTTGATCCCGTATGGCTGCGGATCGGCGCCTATTGGTATCCGCGCGGCGGGATGCCGATCGACGTGTTCTGGCAAACCGGCGACCCACCCCCGGGCGCCTGGATCCCGTCGCAGGACGTGCCCCCCTACCGTGGCCGCGGCTGACCCGAAAACCCTCATTCGCGACCGAGCGCTCGCCCTCGGCTTCGACGCGGTCGGGTTCTGCCGCGCCGAGCTCGGCCCCGAGGCGCGCGCCCGCCTACGCGACTTCCTGCAAGCCGGTCAGCACGGAGACATGGGCTGGCTCGCCGAGCGCGCCGACGCGCGCAGCCATCCACAAGCGCTCTGGCCGGAGGCGCGGAGCGTGGTGGCGCTCGGCCTTTCCTACGCGCCCGCAGACGACCCGCGCGCGGCGCTCGAGCAGCCCAGCCGCGGCGCCATCTCCGTCTACGCCCGCAGCCGCGACTATCACGACGTGGTCAAGGGGATGCTCAAGCATCTCGGCCAATTCATCGCGTCGCGCTTCGGCGCCGGCGTGAAGGTGTTCGTGGACACCGCCCCGGTGATGGAGAAGCCGCTCGCCGCCCGCGCCGGGCTCGGCTGGCAAGGCAAGCACACCAACCTCGTCTCGCGCGCGCACGGCTCGTGGCTGTTCCTGGGCGAGCTCTACACCACGCTCGCGATCGAACCCGACCCGCCGCACGCGGACCGCTGCGGCTCCTGCGCGCGCTGCCAGGAGATCTGCCCCACGGCGGCGTTCCCGGCTCCGTACCGGCTCGACGCCACGCGCTGCATCTCCTATCTCACGATCGAGCATCAGGGGCCGATCCCCCATGCGCTTCGCCCATTGCTCGGCAACCGCATCTACGGCTGCGACGATTGCCTGGCGGTTTGCCCCTGGAACCGCTTCGCGCGCGCCACTCCCCACGACAAGCTGCGCGCCCGCGCCGATCTCGCCGCCCCCCGCCTCGCCGACCTCGCGGCGCTCGATGACGCGGCGTTCCGCGCCTTGTTCGCGGGCTCACCGGTAAAACGAATCGGCCGCAACCGCTTCGTCCGCAACGTGCTGATCGCGATCGGCAACTCGGGCGACCCGGCGCTCCGGCCCGCCGCCGCCGCTCGGCTCGCCGACCG
>CAXUIE010000379.1:0-3031 GCA_964250825.1 uncultured Acidisphaera sp.
GGAGCCAGTGGACCGGGCGCCCGAGCGATCCGGCGGGCGGCGTTCCGCCTGGGCGCGCCGCTCGCGGCGGTGTTCGCGATCTACGCGGTGCAGCTGTCCACAGATCGCTGGGTGATCGAGGCGATGGCCGGGACGACCCAGCTTGGCGATTACGTCGCCGCCGGGCTGACGGTGCAGGTGCCGGTGTCGCTGCTGGCCAGCGCGATCGGCATGGCGGCGCTGCCGCTCGCACTCGAAGCGGCGCGGGCCGGCGACAGCACTCGGCTGCAGCGGCAGCTGCGCTTCAACCTCGCCCTGTTGGCCGGGCTCGTGACCCCCGGGGCCTTGGGCCTCGCCTGCGTGGCGCCGCGCTTGGCGCCTGCGATGGTCGGCGAGGCATTTG
Organism: uncultured Acidisphaera sp.; assembly: GCA_964250825.1. Lineage (GTDB taxonomy): Bacteria > Pseudomonadota > Alphaproteobacteria > Acetobacterales > Acetobacteraceae > CAVWQV01. Next base: position 383 of record CAXUIE010000379.1, read on the forward strand.
CCGCATCCACCGTGGCGCTGGCGCCTTGGCTGTGCGCGGCGGCGCTCGCCGCCGCGTTGCGCGCCAACTACCTCGACCAGGCGTTCGCGATCGGGGCGCGAACTCGCCCGCAGATCGCGGTGATGGGCGCGCTCGCCCTTGTGCAGATCGTCGGCACGATCGTGCTGCTGCCGTTGATCGGCCTCAAGGGCGCCGCGCTGGCGGAGATCATCGCCAACCTCGCGGCGGCGGGAGTGTCCGCCGTGCTTGGCCGCCGCATTTGCCCCTTGCCGGCCGGCGCGCGAGATCTGCTCGCGGTTGGCGGAGCCTGCGTGGTCATGGCCGCAGCGCTGCTGCTCATCCCCTTCGCCCATTCATTGACAGGCGTGGTCGCACAGATCGCGATGGGAGTGCTCGTGTACGGTGTATCGATCATCTGCCTCGACCTGGCCGGGATCGGCCGGATGGTGCGTGCTCGCCTCGCCGCGCGAGGCCGCGTGCGTCTCGGGGCCGCCGTTCTCGGCACGGTGGCGCTGCTGGGTTTGGGCGCGTGCGGCCCCAAGATGCCACCCAACGTCGTTCTCCCCACGCAGTATCAGCCGGTGACGGCGCATGGGCCATACCTGCTTCAGCCGGGTGACGAAGTAGAGGTGCGGGTTTACGACGTGCCGCAGCTCGACGACCGCGTCGCCGTGCGGCCAGATGGCCGCGTGTCGCTGCAGCTCGCCGGCGATTTGGACGCCGCTGGCCATACCGTGGACGAGCTGCACGACGCCATGATCGCGCGCTACGGGAGCATCCTGAAGAACCCGCAGATATCCGTCATGGTCCGCACCGTGGCCCCGCAGCGCGTCTACGTGGATGGCGAGGTCGGCAAGCCGGGCATCGTCGAAGCGCCGGAGCGGATCACCCTCGGTCAGGCCGTGGCGGAAGCCGGCGGGATCAAGACGAGCGCCGAGGCGAGCCGGGTGTTCCTCATCCGCCGCCCGCCGCACGAGACCAAGCCGCAGATCTCCGTGCTCAATCTCGCCGCCGTGCAGGACGGCAGCGACCCATCGCAGGACATCCAGCTCGCCACCAACGACGTCGTGTTCGTCCCGCGCTCGGGGATCGGCGACTTGAACCGGTGGGTCGACATCTACCTGCGGCAGAACATTCCCGTGCAGTTCGGATCCACGTTTCCATGAGCCAAGCCCTCGCCCTGACTACCCGCCCCGCCAATCCGGTCCGCGAGGGGCTGAACGCGCTGTTTCGCCTGAAACGGCCGATCATCTCGCTTTGCATCCTGCTGCCCTGCGCCGCGATCGGTCTCGGCTTCGCCCTGACGCCGATCTACGAGGCGGACTCCTCGGTGATGGTCAAGACGGGGCGCGAGTTCGCCGCCGCCACCACGGCGGGCGACGGCATGACGATCCCGCCCGCGGTGACAAAGCAGGAAATCGTCAACTCCGAGGTCGAGATCCTGCAAAGCCACAAGCTTGCGGACGACACGATCGCCGAGGTCGGCCTTTCGACGATTTTCCCTGACATCGCTGCAGGCGATGACAGCCCCGAACACAAGAATTATCTCGCCTTGAAGGCCTTCGACGGGAGCCTCTATGTCAAGCCGGTCAAGCTGTCCAACGTCCTTAACGTCGCATTCCGCAACGAAAACCGCGCGGTTTCGGAACAGGTCCTGTCGACCTTGCTGAAGCTCTACCTCGCCCACCACGTCCGGGTGTTCAGCGAGCCACGGGTGGCGGGGCTCGACACCGCGTTGCAGCAATACACCGACGAAGTCCGCAACCTTGAGCGCCAGCGCACCGACATTCTCGTCAAGTACGACTTGTCGGCGGCCGACCACCAGCGCGAAGCGATCATCACCGAGCAGGCCACCATCGACGACCGGCTGCACACCTTGCGGGATCACGCGATCGAGGCGGAGGGCAAGGTGCGGTTCTATCAGGAGCAGCTTGCGCGCACGCCGCGGCTGGTCACGGCCCAGACCTCGACCTCCGACGCCATCGAAAAGGCCCGGAGCGAGCTGGTCGACCTCAAGCTCAAGGAAAGCGAGCTCGCGGCGCATTTCCAGGAAGGCACGCCGCCGCTGGCGCAGGTGCGCGACCAGATGAAGGTCATGGTGCAGTTCCTTGCCCGCAACGGCGGCTCCGAAGCGCATGTCTTGCAGGCCAGCAACCCGGTCTATGACGACTTGGCGCTCAGCCTCAGCCGAGCGCAAGCCGACCTCCGCCCGATCAACGAGCAGATCGCCCGTTTCGTCAGTGCTCAGGGCGGCTTGCGGCAACGGCTGCACGCGATCGAGGAGGGCAGCCAGCAATTGAGCGACGTGCAGCGCCAAATCGACATGCTGACCGTGGTGCTCACGACCTACCGCAACCGATTGGAGAACGCGCGCATCGACGAACAGCTCGACCAGTCTCGGGATTCAAGCGTCAGCGTCATCTCGCCCCCGTTCGCGTCGATCAAGCCGGCGTTCCCGCGCAAGAGTCTGTTCGCGATCAGCGGCTTGGTGCTGGCCACCGTCATTTCCGGCGGCCTCTGGGTCTATAACCTGCTGTTCCGCAGCAACCTGAGCACGCCCGAAGGGGTCGAGCGGCTGCTCGCACTTCCCGTGCTGATGACGGTGCCGAACCTGCCCCGATTGCAGCGGGACGTCTCGCTTTCCTGGGC
>CAXUIE010000379.1:3041-3341 GCA_964250825.1 uncultured Acidisphaera sp.
ACTTCGCGGGCCGGCGCGGCATGGCGGCGGGCGAGGGCGCCGTGCGCCTGCGCCACGCGGCGGGCAAGGCGCGATGGCGCCGACGCCGGTGGCGGCCGGCCCCGCCCGTGGTCACGCTCGCCTTGTGGCGCGGCACACCGGTGACCGACGCGACCGTCTCCAGGATCGACGCCGGCCCGCGCGCGGCGTTGCTCAAGACCGCTGCCGAGATCATGGCCGGCCGCGTCCGGCTGTTCGGCCGCGTTTACACGGCGCTCGCCGCCGAGCCCGACTGGTTCATCGACATCCGCAGCGGCAAGC
>CAXUIE010000380.1:0-3339 GCA_964250825.1 uncultured Acidisphaera sp.
AGGAGGCGCCGAACCGTGCCGCCATCGCGCGGGGCGCGGCCGCCCACAGCGGCGTGCTGGTGGCGGACAGCAGGGAAGCGGTGTAGGTCGCGAGCCCCGCGCCGGCGAACGCGGCCGGCACTTGCGTCGCGCGCGCGGCAGCGCCGAACCAGCGCTGGGACGTGAAGCGGTCGGACAGGAACTGCAACACCGCGGTCAGGCCGGCGAACCCGCTGAATCCCATCAGGATCCAGGTGCCGATCGACATCGGCGAGGTGCGGCGGAAGATGCGCAGCATGTTGTAGAAGCGCTGCGGCGTGTGGAGGTCGTAGATCAGCAGCGGCGCGCCCAGCATCGGCGCCAGCAACGAGAGATAGCGCCCGGCTCGCACGAGCCCCGATCGCTGTCTCGGGCGGATCAAATCGGCTGTCGTCGCGATCACCTGCGCGGCGCCGGACAGCCCGGCGAGGAAGATGTAGCTCCCCACGACGCTGTTCTCGAATGGCGCCGGTTTCAGCGCGGAGCGGCCGTAATAGGTCGTTCCGTCGTAATTTTCCGGACCGCGTCCGGGATGCGCCAGGCTTTCCGGCAAGACTCCGCTCCTGCTCAGGCGCGCCGGGCAAACAGGGTGAGCGCGGTGAGCGCCAGCCCGGCGACGGTGGCGAGGCCGGTAGCGAGGCTCGGCGCGACCCGGTTCGAAGGTCGGGTCGGCGCTTCCGGAAGGTTGTAGACCTCCGGCTTATCGGTGAGCAGGAAGAACGCGTTCAGATGCTCAAGCCCGCCCGTGGCGCCCGGGCCGCCCGGGGAACCGTAAAGATACGCCTCCTTCACGCCCAATCCGTGCAGGTGCTTCACGCGCTTCTCGGCGCGCGCCTGCAGCTCGGGCACCTCGCCGAACTGGATGGAATCGGTCGGGCAGGATTTGGCGCACGCGGGCTCGAGGCCGCCCTTCAAGCGGTCGTAGCACAACGTGCATTTGTGCGCCTTGCCGTCCATCGGATTGATGTCGACGACACCGAACGGGCAGGCGGGGACGCAGTAGCCACACCCGTTGCAGATATCCTGCTGGACGACGACGGTGTCGAACTCGGTCTTGAACAGCGCGCCGGTGGGGCAGGCTTCCATGCAGGGTGCGTTATGGCAGTGCTTGCACACGTCGCTCATCATCAGCCAGTTGCTCTGGAACGGCCGCATATCGGTCGGCCGGTCCTGCACGCGTTCGATGAAGGCGACATGCCGCCACGTGTTGGCCGAAAGCTGGCCGGTGTTGTCGTAGCTTTCGCCCGTCAGGCCGACGTGGTCGGCGGGCAGGTTGTTCCACTCCTTGCAGGCGACCTCGCACGCCTTGCAGCCGATGCAAACGGTTGTGTCGGTAAAGAAGCCGTAAGAGCGGCCGGGGACGACGCGCACGCCGGCCGTCAGCTCTGATTCATCCGTGATAAGCCGCTTGAGCTCTGATTCGGTGTAGTCGAGCGCCCGCGCGCTGATTGGCCGGCCGCCGATCACGCCCTGTTCTCCTTGCGCGTATCGAGACAAGTGATTGACCGGGCGACTAGGGCGATCAAGTCCGGCGTGGTCTCGTATTCAACTCGCACGCGCGCCTGGCTTCGCTGCAAAGGCACGAGTTGCGCCGGCTCGAGAGCGGCGTTGTGCGACAGGAGAAACAGGTGATGCTCGCCTTGGCCGGTTTGCAGCAGGAAGCGGGTTTCCTGGACGATAGTCACGATCCCGTCCAGGGTTTTCATCGCTTATCTCCGTGGCGTCCGACTGAGAACGCGGGGGACTTCGCTGTGGTTGCGATTGCGAGGCGCTGGCTTGCGCGCCGGCCGGTGCTTCCTCAAGCTACCCCGCCCGAGGCAGGAGAGCGGAAGTGAGCGCGACCGGATTTTCCCATCCGCAGTTTCTCGTCACCACCGGATGGTTGCAAGACCATCTCGGGGACGCCGACCTGCACGTATTCGACTGCACCACGCATCTGATCCCCGATCCCAAGATCACCTACACGGTCAAGCCGGGCCGCGAGGATTTCGAGCGGGGCCACATACCCGGCGCCCGCTTCGTTGACCTGCAAGCTGACCTTTCCGACAACGGCCAAGCGCTCCGCTTCATGATGCCGAGCGCCGACGAGTTCGCGGCGGCGATGGGGCGGCTGGGCGTCGACAACGACAGCGGGGTGGTTCTTTACAGCACGGCCAACGTGTGGTGGGCGACCCGCGTCTGGTGGCTGCTCCGGGTGTTCGGCTTCGACAATGCTGCCGTCTTGGATGGCGGCTATCAGAAATGGGCCAAGGAGGGCCGGCGGGTCGAGACCGGCCCGTCCGACCCCGCAACGCCAGCGACGTTCTCCGTCCGCGAGGTCCGGCCGTTGATGGTCGGCAAGGATGCGGTGCAGGCTGCGATCGGCAACGGCGCGGTTTGCACGATCAACGCCTTGACGACGCAGCAGCACAGCGGGGCCGGGGGCAACAACTATGGCCGGCCCGGCCACATCGCCGGCAGCGTCAACCTGCCGGCCGCTCATCTGCTGGACCCCGACACGAACGCGTTCCTTCCAGCTGACGAGCTGCGCCGGCGCTTCGGGGCGGTGGGCGCGATGGATCGCCAGGTCATCACCTATTGCGGCGGCGGCATCGCCGCGAGCGCCGACGCGCTGGTGCTGACCATGCTCGGCCACCCGGATGTGAAGCTGTACGACGCCTCCTTGTCCGAGTGGGCGAAGGACCCGAGCCTGCCGATGGACACAGGGTGAGCTGCTTTAGAACACCTACTCGTCGTCACCCCGGCGAAAGCCAGGCCTTGGCCGGGAAGACGGGCATTCTTGTCAGCCGATCGTCCAGCCCCCGTCCAACACGAGCGCGGCCCCCGTCATCAAGGACGACGCGTCCGAGGCCAGGAACAGGATCGCGCCCATCACGTCCTCGACCTGGCCCAGGCGCCCGAGCTTTATCTTGCCGAGCACGTACGCGCGGAACGCCGGGTCGGCGAGGAATATCCGGGCGAGCGGGGTTTCGATGAACGTGGGACCGAGCGTGTTGACCCGAATGCCGTGCGAGCCGAGCTCCAGCGCCATCGCCTTGGTCATGCCCTCGAGCGCCCATTTGGAGGCGCAATACACCGAGCGCAGCGGGCCGCCGACATGGCCCATCTGGGAGGAGATGTTGATGATAGAGCCGGGCTTGCCCGCCGCGACCAGCCGGCGCGCCACGGCCTGCGCCGCGAAGAAGGCCGCCCGGACGTTGATCGCCATCACCGCGTCGTAGTCCTCCGAGCGCACTTCCAGAACATGCGCCGGCCGGTTAGTGCCGGCGTTGTTGACCAGCACGTCGATCGGTTCGGCCGCTTGCACGCCCGACGCGAAGG
>CAXUIE010000381.1:0-3339 GCA_964250825.1 uncultured Acidisphaera sp.
GGGCTGGGCGCCCGCACGCCGCGCGCCGAGCCCGCGCAGCGCCGCCGCGCCGATCATGCCGGCGGTGTCGGCCTTTTGCACGATCACCCAATCCCAGCGCGGTTGGGACAACAGCGCGGTCAGGCTCCGCCGTGCCGCGGCCGACCAGGGCCGCGCGAGCGCCGCCGGCATATGGCGCCGTCCGGTTGCCGTTTGATGCAACTGCTCGCAAGCTCGCCGCGTTGCCGCCTCGGCCGATCCGGTTGCAAACGGAACAATCGCGAGCTCGGCCGCCCGCTCACGCGCCGCCGCGGCGCCGTCGAGCGACCAGCGCGTGCGCCGATGGTCGAACGACAAGACTGAAACCCGCGTGCCCAATGCGGTCAGCGCCCGCAGCCAAGCGTCGTACACGCGGGTAGAACCGTCCGTCGGCGGCAGAAAGCACCGATCGGTGGCCAGCAGCACGCGCATTCAGGTCGAGACCCGGGCCTCCAATGACGCGTTGACCGCCCGGGCGCGGCCGCGCGCGTGCGCATAGGCCGCAAGCAACGGAGGCACGGAATAGGTCCAGGCCAGCTCTTCCCGCACTCGCCTGGCACCCTCCGCGCCAAGCTCGCGCCGGCGCTCGGGTGCTAGGGCGAGCTGGCGCAGCAGATCGGCCATCGCGCGTTCGGAGTTGGAGGTGGCGTAGGCGCCCGCCAGGCCCGCCGACACGCGCGTTTCCCGCAAATCGAACGCCACCACGGGCAGGCCGAAGAACATGTATTCGATGACCTTGTTCATCGTGCTCTTGTCGGACCAGTCATTCATCGGGTCGGGGTCGACGCCGATGTCGGCCGAGGACAGCACGCGGCACAGCACCTCGTCGCTCACCCGCCCGGTGAACGTCGTGTGATCCGTCATGCCGACTTGGTCGGCATAGCGGGCAATCGCCTTCTGGTGCGGCCCGCCGCCGACCAGGACGCAATGAAAGTCGGTGAAGCCGTCGTCGGCTAGATGCTTGAGCGCCCGGATCAAGTAATCGACGCCGTCCTGTCGGCAGATCTCGCCGAGATAGACGAACAGGTGCGTCTTGCCACGGCGCCAAGCCGGGTCCGGCTCGTAGCTCTGAAACCGCGCGAGGTCGGGGCCAGAGCGGACCACGAACACTTCATCTGGACTCTTGCCGCCGCGTTCGACCGCGATCGCCTTGTGGCTTTCGTTGGTGGTCACGACGGTTCGCGCCACACGGAACGTCAGCCGCTCGAACAGCAGCAGCAGGCGGTGGAACGCGCCGCCGGCGCGCTCGAACTTGGCCGCGTACATCTCCGGCGAGAGATCGTGGTGATCGAACAGGAACACTTTTCCGAACGCGCGCCAGAACAAGCCGAGCGGCCAATACGTTTCAGGCGGGTTGCAGGCGTGGAGCACGTCGAACCCGCGGCCGAACAACGCCACCCGCACCGACAGCAAGGCGGTGAGGAGAAAGCACCAGCCGAACTCGAGAACGAAACCTAACGCGCCCGAAGCCTCGAACGGCAGTGGATAACGGAACACCTCGACATCCTCAAGGATCTCGTGCCCGGCGTTGAAACCCTTGGCCTTCGGGCAGATCACGCTGACGCGGAAGCCGGCGCGCGCCAAGCTCGTCGCTTCGAGCCAGACGCGGCGGTCGAACGGCACCGGAAGGTTCTGCACCACGATGAGCACGCGGTTCCTGTCAGCCATCATGGACCTCGGTTGCAGCGTCCGCCGGCTCCGGCGGGTTGAACTCGATGAAGGTTCGCAACGTCTCGCCGGGCGCGATCGTGCCGGCGCCGACCAGCAGCGGCGCTGGCCGCCGATCGCCGAAATGTGCGCTGTGCCAGCCTCGCGGCGGCTCCGTCTCGCCGGTGTGGACCGACCAAGCGAGCGTCGGCGGCAAGGTAAGCCGCGCGTCGCGCGCCACCTCGCCAACTTGCCAGCGCAGCCTGGCTCTCGTGCCTTCGAGATCGACCGCGATCGCCGGGCCGAGTTGAAAGCACAGCCGGGCGGGTGCTGGCGCGCGGCCGGTGATCGCGTCTTCGATTGTGAGCCGGCGCGCCTCCCGGTGCAGGGTCACGGCGCGCCGGTGCAGGACCTTTGCTTGCACCCGCGCGTAGCCGTCATGCTCGGCCGACCAGCGCGCGAGATCGCCTTCCTCCAGCCCGCCGCACTCGAGCAGCCGCGTGCGCGGCGCGTTGGACCAAAGGAACGGCCCCGCGCTGTCGGCTTGGTCGCGGCCGAACAGCTCCAGCGTGTTGTGGGCCGCCGTGGAGCGTTCCCAGTCCCGCCACGCGGGCTCGCTCGCATAGCAATACGTGCCAGGGTCGGCGAGCACCTCGACCGCGCCGCACCGCAGCTCGACCGACAACGCGTCGGCGTGCGCGTGGCCCGCAATGGAAAGAAACCCGTGCGGGCCATGGTCGCAGCGGCACCACAGCGCGTCGTGGCCATTTTCGTGCTCGCGGAGGATCGCCATGCCGGCGTCGGCGAACAGCGACGGGCGTTGCAGGGCGCGTGTAGTCAGGGGCTCGGGAGCCGCCGAGGCCGACCAGACCGTCGCGCGCACATCGAGCGGCCCTTGTTGCGGCCACCATGCCGGCGCGCCGAACAAGGTTCGGCAGGTCACCAGCAGCGAAGCGATGCGGTCGAACCCCGTGCCGTCCACCAGCAGTCCTTCCGCCCCGTCGGCGTCACCCTGGCGCGGCGGCCGGCCCGCAGCGTCCAGGGTCGCGGCGAGCGCGTCCGCCATCGCCGCGAGCTTCTCGACGTAGCGAGGGGAAAACCCGGCCCCGCCGGTCTCAAGGTAGGGCATGAGGAACAGCTCGAGCACGTACGGGTGGTATTCGGAGGCGAGCTCCCGATTGAGCCCGTCCGGAAAGGTTTGCCGCACGATTTCCCACTCGAGCCTGCGTCGGGCCCATGCCCGCCAGCGACCGCTTTCGGCGAACAACGGAAACGCGGTTGCCGCGACGAACAAGCCGGACAATTCGGCGACGAGATGATTGTTGGCCGATGATCCGGGGCTCGACAGCGACGCGAGATAGGTTTGGTGCATCCATAGCTGACGGCGGAACGTCGGGTTCTGCTCGAACAGCGCGGCAGCGCCGGGCCAGCCCGCGAGCAGCCGGCGCGTCCAGCACCATGCAAGCAGCCGCATCCCGAGCTCGATGCCGCTGGTCCAGTGCATTCCGGTAAGGGGCGGGTTGCGCTCCCACCAGTCTTGCAGGTGCGCCTTGATGCGTTCGGCATACGTCACATCGCCGGACAGCCGCCAAGCCGCCGCGAGCTGCGTCAGGTGGAAGTGGCGCGACGGCGCCCACACCTGCTTGTTGTCGCCCACCACCGCCGGGTTCCGGT
>CAXUIE010000382.1:0-1556 GCA_964250825.1 uncultured Acidisphaera sp.
CTCGAGCCGCGTGGTTTCAATCGGTCGTGAGGATTAGTGGTCGACATCTTCGACGAGGTCGATGAGGACCTCCGCGCCGAACGGGCGCAGCAATTGTTCAAGCGCCACGGCGGAGCGGTGCTGGCCGCCGGGTTGCTGGTCGTGGCGGCGGTCGGCGGGTGGCAGGGCTGGATCTGGTGGCAAGGGCGGCGGACGGCGGCGGCGGCGGTTTCCTACATCGATGCGATGACTGCCGCGGACAGCCTGCGACCGGGCGAAACCGCGGGTCGGGCGGATGTCGGACGCTCGTTCGCGCAGGTGGCGGCCAAAGCGCCCGAAGGATACGCCACCTTGGCGAGGCTGCGCGCGGCCGCTTCGGCCGCCGATGCGGGCAATATGCCCGGCGCGCTGGCGTTGTGGGACGGCGTCGCCGGCGATGGCCGGGCCGACCCCTTGCTGCGCGGCCTCGCGGGCTTGAACTGGGTGCAGCACCAGTTGGACACGGCAGACCCGGCCGTCCTGCAGGCCCGGCTCAAGCCGCTTACTGCGCCCGACAATCCATGGCGCGCGTTGGCGCTCGAAACGCAGGGCTTGCTGGACCTTCGGACGGGCCGGACCGAGCCGGCCAAGGACATCTTCCGGCAGCTCGCGCAGGATGGGACCGCGCCGGACGGTGTGCGCACTCGTGCCAACGGGTTGCTGAACCGGCTGGGAGGCTAGCGTGGCGGACGGAGGCGGTCGCGGGTCCGCCCGCAAGGGCGGTCTGGGCCGTCGCGCGGCGCTGGCTTCGCCGCTCGCCCTGGCCGGCTGCAGCTGGTTCGATAACTGGTTCAGCGAGCAGAAGCCGCCCTTGCCGGGCAAGCGCGAGGCGGTGATGGGCGAGCAGCGCGGCTTGCAGGTGGACGAGGCAGGGGGTCGCCCGCGCGTCACGCTGCCGCCGCCCACGCTCAACGCGGCGTGGCCGCAGGCCGGCGGCAACCCGGCGCACGTGATGGGTCACCTCGCCGCCGGAGACCGGCTCGCCGAAGTCTGGCAAGCAGACATCGGCGGGAGCGCGGGCTACCGCAACAAGGTTCTTGCCCAACCCATCGTCGCAGGCGGCCTTGTTTACACGATGGACCCCGACGGTGTGGTGACGGCGGTGGATCTCGCCACCGGGGCGCGCCGTTGGCGGAAAGACACGAAAGCGGAAGACGACGACAGCACGAACGTCGGCGGCGGCCTCGCGATCGAGGGCGGCACGCTGTACGCGGTCAACGGCTTGGCTGAGCTCGTGGCCTTCGAGGCGAGCAAGGGCGCGCAGCGCTGGCGGCGCAACCTGGGCGCTCCGGCTCGCTCGCCGCCGACGGTGAGCGAGGGGCGGCTATTCGTGACCACGCTCGACGGCAAGCTTGCGGCGCTTGCCCCCGATGACGGACGCCCGCTTTGGTCGCATCAGGCGGTTGCCTCGGCCACCAGCATGCTGGGCCAGCCCGCGCCCGCATTCGCGGACGGCTTGGTCGTCGCCGGCTTCGGGTCAGGCGAACTCGCGGCGCTGCATGCGGTCAAGCTGGTCAGCGAGCTCGGGGTGCTCGTCG
>CAXUIE010000382.1:1566-3331 GCA_964250825.1 uncultured Acidisphaera sp.
CATGCGGAAACCGGCGACGTCGTCTGGACGGACAGTTTGGCGGCGACCGGTGGGCGGAGCAGCCTTTCGGAGATTTCCGCGATTCGCGGGTTGCCCGCGATCGCGGAAGGTGGCGTGTACGCGATCGGCCTCGGCGGGCTGCTGCTGGCGCTTGATCTGCGATCGGGCCGGCGGCTTTGGGAGCGCGACGTCGCGGGCGAGGAGTCGCCCTGGATCGCGGGCGACTGGCTTTTCGTGGTGTCGGCCGACCAGCAGATCGCCGCGGTCCAGCGCCGGGACGGGCGGGTCGCCTGGGTCGGCGATCTCCCTCGCTTCGACAACGAAGAAAAGCAAACCGACCCGATCCTGTGGTTCGGCCCGGTTCTCGTGGGCGACCGCTTGATTGCCGCCGGCACCAACGCGCAGGCGCTGGCGATCAGCCCCTACACGGGCAAGATACTGGGCCGGCAAACGTTGTCGGGCGCGGCGTCGCTCGGTCCAATCGTTGCGAACGGCACGGTCCTGGTGGTGACGGACGAGGGAAAGCTGCTCGCGTTGCGCTGAGCCGCCTTCCCGGCGCCGTCGCCTCCGCTCCGATACCGTCGGACTAGGCCGCGCTCATAACGGCGTCCACCCCCGCCAGTCCGACCGGCATGACGGAAGCTTCCATGCCCGCCGACAAGTCGGTGGCGCTCGACGTCTGGAGCCCCTCTCCCGCGGCCGGCTCGCGGATCATGTAGCCGCGCCCCCAAACGGTGCCGATCAGGCCGTCTCCCCCCGCCTGCGCTAGCTTCTTGCGCAACTTGCAGACGAAAACATCGATGATCTTCATTTCGGGTTCATCCATCCCGCCATAAAGGTGGTTGAGGAACGCTTCCTTGGTAAGCACCATCCCCTTGCGCAAAACGAGCAGTTCAAGGATGGCGTATTCCTTGCCCGTGAGATGCACCGTCCGGCCGTCGACGGACACCTCACGGCTATCGAGATTGAGCAGCAAGGGTCCGACCCGCAACGATGGCTGACTGAATCCCTTGCTGCGCCGCACCACCGCCTGAATGCGCGCCTGCAACTCGGCCTTGTCGAACGGCTTCGTGAGGAAATCATCGGCGCCCATCGCGAGGCCCTTCACTTTGGCCTGCGGCCGGGACAAGCCGGACACGATCAGCACCGGCGTGTCCACACGCGCCGCGCGCATCCGGCGGACCACTTCGTAGCCTTCGACGTCCGGCAGCATGAGATCGAGCAGAACGATGTCATAATCATAATGCCGCACCAGCTCGAGGGCTTCCTCGCCCGTGTCGGCATGGTCGACCACGGCGCCGCCGGATTTTAGCATGAGCGAAAGTCCCCGGGCCGCTGTAAGATCATCTTCAATCAGGAGGACACGCATAAGTTGTTTTCCTCAAAAGAGAATGTCCCTGTCTACCACCTGCACGTGTGGAATGCTACAGATTATTCGCGTTTTTGAGCGAGATTTCTCGAAATCGAGCCTATGCAGCTCGAACACAAGTAGAACAAAATAAGCAAGTGTAGGATATTTTGGATGATCGGCAAATTTTGGCACGAACCGTCTTGGCCACGTTGAGGAACGCGCGCGCGGCGTTGCACGGCATCGCCGCGCTCACGCTCGCTGGGCACGTGAAAGGCGCCTCGGGCTTGTGCGCGCGCGTCGAGGGCCTGTCCTGCTTCCTTACCGTCGGCGATCGAGTGGCGATCCGCAACCGCGACGGGCGAGAGGTGGTTTCGGAGGTCGTCGCGTTCCACGGCGGAGTAGCGGAAGCGATGC
>CAXUIE010000383.1:0-3319 GCA_964250825.1 uncultured Acidisphaera sp.
ACCAGGCACAAGGCGGCGGCGCGCGTGGCCGGACGGTTTGCGGGGACGCTGGCTCGCATGGGCCGGATTTCCTTCCTGGAAAATGGCTGGAGGCCGGGCTGGCTACCGCCCGGAGAACCGTTCAAACACCGAGATCATCGCCGGCCCGGCCACCACCAGGAACACGCACGGCAGAATGAACAGTATCATCGGCAACGTCATGAGAACGGGGAGCCGCGCGGCGCGCGCCTCGAAGCGGGTCAGCGCCTCGCCCCGCAGCTCGGCGGCGAGCGTGCGCAGCGCCTGGCTCAGCGGCGTGCCGTATTGCAGCGCCTGCGCCAGGGTGCCCGCCAAGCGCTGCAGGCTGACCAGTCCGGTCCGCTTGCCCATGTTGATGAGCGCGGTGCGGCGGTCCGACAGGACGCGGAGCTCGTTGTGGGTGAGCGACAGTTCGACCGCGCAAGACGGGCTGCTCACGCGGATCTCGCTGGCGACCCGCTCCATGCCCTGCTCCAGCGCCAACCCGGCTTCGGCGCAGATCACCAGAAGATCGAGCGCGTCCGGCATTGCCCGCTCGACCCCTGCGAGGTAGCGCGCGCGGGCGCTGCGGACGATGAGGTCGGGCGCCATCAGCCCGGCGATCGCGGCGGCCGCGAGCAGGATCCGCGTCCATAACGGGGGCAATCCCGTGTTGCGCAGGAGAAGGAACGCGAGCAACGGCAAGCCGGCGAGGAGCAGCGCCTTGGCGCCCACGAAGAGCGGCAGCGCGCGTTCGCCGTGCATTCCCGCCGACGTGAGCGTGTGATTGAGGTCAGCGATCGCCTTGGGGGAAAACAGGCCGCTCCGCGTCAGCAGCGAGCCGAAGCCGGCGACGACCCGCGAGAGCGGCGCCCCGGGCGCGGCGTGGCCGCCCGCCTTGCCAATGGGCGCGTACGCGTCCCGCACCTGGGCGATCTGCCGCCTCAGGCGATCTTCCCGACGAAGCGGCGCCCAGACGACGGCCGCGAGCAAACCGAGCAGGACCAGCAACAGCCCCACGGAGCCCGCCGCGACCGAGGCGCCCCCATAGCGGACGGCAAGGGCCGCGATCATCGCAAGCTGCGCTTGATCATGAAGCGCATCACCCCGCCAGCCATGCCGAGCATGGCGACGGCGGCGAGCAGCACGCGGTTGCCGCGCTGGGTTTCGAGCAAGGGCCGGATGTAGTCGTAGTTCAGCACGCTCAAGGCAACGCCCGCCACCACGGGCAATCCCGCGAGCACGTAGGAGCTGGTGCGGGCTTCGGAGGCGAGAGCGACGGCGCGCAGCCGGAGCGCGACCCGCTTGCGGATCACGTCGGCCAGGTTGTCGAGCGTTTCGGCCAGGCTGCCGCCGGTCTGCGCCTGGAGCGTGAGGGCCACGGTGAAAAACGCGTATTCCGCCACGCCGGTGCGCCCGGCCGCCTCGCGCAGCGCGTCCTCGAGCCGGATGCCGATCGCCATCTGGTCGGCCACGCGGCGGAACTGGCCAGCGGTGGGTTCGAGACTTTCGCGCGCCACCGCGCGCAGCGCTTCGTGCAGGGGAATGCCGGCGCGCACGGAGCGCACGATCATGGACAGCACGTCGGGGAACTGCTTGTAGAGCCGGTCGGCGTAGCGGGCGTGCAAGGTCCGAAACAGCAGCTGGCTTGCCCCGATCCAAACCAGCGGCATGGCGAGGTCGAGGGATAAGCCGAGCACGCGGCCGGCCGCCCGTTCGACCGCGAAGGCCGCGACCGCCGCCAGCGACAGCAGCAGCGGAATGCGGAAGGGATAAGCCTCCAGACGGTCGGCCTTGAAACCGCACACCCGCGCGAGTCTTGCCTGCATCCCGCCGAGCAACGCCGGCAACCCGAGCTGTTCGGAGCGCCCGCGGGCCGGGGGGCGGGCCGGCGCGAGCGGTGTCACCCGCTCGGCGATCCTGACCGTCAAGCGCCGGTTGCGCGCGTCGCGCGCCAGCACGGCGGCCGCGCCGCCCAGCACCAATGCCGTCGCCCCGACCCCGATCGTGAGGGTGAGCGGCCCGGTCACAGCGGCGCCGCCTCGTCCATCACCGCGTCCCAGGCCCGCTCCAGGCCGAAATAGCGCAGCCGCTCGTTGAAGCTCGGCATCGAGCGCGAGGCCCGCCAGCGGCCCACGATCCGGCCGTTCATGTCCTCGCCCTCGTGCTCGAAGGAAAAGATGTCGTGCAAGGTCATCACCTCGCCTTCCAAGCCCACGAGCTCGGTCAATTGCACGACGCGACGACCGCCGTCGCGCTGGCGCTCCACCTGCACGATCACGTCCACCGCCCCCAGCACCTGCGCCTTGATGGCGCGCGAAGGCAGGCCCATGTTGCCCATCTGCACCATGTTCTCGATGCGCGTCAGGGCGTCGCGGGTGTTGTTGGCGTGGATCGTGGACATGCTGCCGTCGTGGCCCGTGTTCATCGCTTGCAGCATGTCGAACGCTTCGGAGCCGCGCACCTCGCCCACGATGATGCGGTCGGGGCGCATCCGGAGCGCGTTGCGGATGAGGTCGCGTTGGGTGATCTCGCCGCGTCCCTCGATGTTGGGCGGCCGGGTTTCCAGCCGGACCACGTGCGGCTGCTGCAACTGGAGCTCGGCGGCGTCCTCGACGGTGACGATGCGCTCGCCGTGATCGATCATGCGCGAGATGGCGTTGAGCAAGGTGGTCTTGCCGGAGCCGGTGCCGCCCGAGATGATGATGTTGAGCCGGGCGCGGCCCATGATGTCGAGCGCGCGGCCGAGCGGGGCCGACAGCGAGCCGAAGCCGACCAGCTTGGCGATGTCGATCTGCCGGCGAGAAAACTTTCGAATGGAAAGATAAGGCCCGTCGAGGGCGAGTGGCGGGAACACGATGTTGACGCGGCTGCCGTCGGCGAGGCGCGCGTCCACCATCGGGCTGCTTTCGTCGATGCGCCGGCCGATCCGGGCGGCGATGCGTTGCGAGATGTTGGCGAGGTGCTGGCGGTCGCGGAACCGCACGGCGCTGGCCGTCACCTTGCCGCGACTTTCCACGAACACGCGGTCGGGGCCGTTCACCATGATGTCGGTGATCGCGTCGTCCTCGAGCAAGGGCTCCAGCGGGCCGAGTCCCAGCATGTCGTCGACCAGATCCTGCGACAAACGGCGCTGCTCGCGCGCGTTGAGCTGGATGCGCTGTTCGGTGGCGATCTCGGCGACCAGGCGCTCCACCTCGATCGCGAGCCGCTCGGGCGTCATGCCGGCGACCACGCTCGGATCGAGCCGTGCCAGGCAAAGCGTGCGCAGTTCGGCGCCGACGCCGGCGCCGTTGCCTGCCGGCACGGGCGGCTGCTGGGG
>CAXUIE010000384.1:0-3310 GCA_964250825.1 uncultured Acidisphaera sp.
GCCGGGTCCTGGTGCGCGTCGCCCTCGAAATGCTTGAGGCGGACCGCGCCATCCAGCAGCGCGCGCGCCACTGCGTACTGCACCGAGAACTTTGCGGCGAGCGCGGTTTGCGGATCGGGATTGTCCGTGTGCGGCAACCGGCGCCGATGCGGCAGGATTTCGACACGCGCGACGTCCGGCTCCGTCACACCCTCCTCGCGGCGCAGCGCCAGCATCATCGACACCGCCGGATGCGTGCTGCCGCAGCAAGGAAACTGCTTGAGCCCCATCGACGGACTCGTCACCTCCAGCGGGTCGGCCCAATGGTCGAATAGCAGCGCCGGATCGTAATGGCCGGGGCCGTTGAACGCGTTGAGGAAGCCTTGCTTGTGCTCGAGTGCGGCCGGGTTGGCGTCGAACCCGGCTTCGGCGAGCAGCGCCGCCATCAGGCCGTTGCGGCAGCACTGGCCGACATGCAGCGGCTTGACCATGGTGCCGAAATTGGCCTTGAGGCCGGAGGCGAGCGAGGCCGCGATGGCCAGCGCCGTCGCCAGCTTCGTCTCGTCCAAACCGATCATGTGGCCCACGGCGGCGGCCGCGCCGAACACGCCGAGCGTGGCGGTGGGATGCCAGCCCTTGTCGTAGTGATGGAAGTTCACGGCCCGGGCAAGGCGGATTTCGGTTTCGACGCCGACGACGTAGGACGTGATGAGCTCCGCGCCCGATCGCTGCCGCTCCTCCGCCACGGCGACCAGCGGCGCCACCAGCGGGACGGATTGGTGGCCGCCCATCGGCTGGCTGAAATCATCGTAGTCGAGCGCGTGCGACGCCGTGCCGTTGACCAGTGCGGCGTCAAGGGTGGAGGTCTTGCGGTCCGTCCCGAACACGGTGCAGGGGCCCGGCGCGGGCGCGACCCCGGGCGTGCGCAGCAGCAAGGACGTGCAAGGCTCCGCCGCTCCCCCAAGCGCGACGCCCAAGGTGTCGATGATGGCGGTGCGCGACAGGGCGGTTGCCTGCGGCGTGACGTGTTCCGGCCCAAACGCCCGGACGCGTGCCGCAAGCCCTTGCAGCAGCTTGCCCTCTCGATCCACGCTGCTCATGCGCCGACCTTTTCCGCAACCGGGGCGGCATCGGCGCGGTTCGAGGCCGCCGCCGTGCGCCCGGCGATCCGGCCGAAGGTTGCACCTGACACGAGTCCCGTGCCCGCCGGATAGTTGTCGTAGAACAAGCCACCGATCATCTCGCCGCAGGCGAGAAGCCCCGGGATCGGCCGCCAATCCGTGCCGATCACCCGCGCGGTCTCGTCAACCTTGAGGCCGCCGAAGGTGAAGGTGATGCCGCCGGTCGCGCTGTAGGCGTAGAACGGCGGCTTTTCCAGCTTGCACGCCCAGTTGGTCTTTTCCAGCGCCAGCCCGCCCGTGCTCAGCCCGTCCTTGCGGGTTGGATCGAACCCTTCGGAGGCGTGCTTCGCCGCTTCGTTGTATTCCAGCACCGTCCTGATGGCTTGCGGCTTGTCGTCGATGTCGAGCTGCTCGATCAGCCCCTCGATCGTGTCGGCGACGATCGGCTCGCTGGTCGCATAGCGCGGCTCCAGCAGGTGCAGTACCTGCTGATCGAACAGCTGGTAGGCCTTGGCGCCGGGCTCGGCCAGGATGGCGCGGCCGAACTTGGCGTAGGTGAACATCGCGCCATCCTCGCCTTCGTCGACGAAGCGGCGGCCGCGACGGTTGATCATGACGCCGTACAGGTAGCTGAGCCGGTTGCTCCGGTCGGTCAGTTCGCGCGGCGCGAAGTTGCCCCAGTCGGCGGAGATCGGCGTCGCGTGGCACCCGCTCCATTGACCCCAAGGCATCGCGCCAATGGCGAGCGCCATGCGCAGCCCGTCGCCCTGGTTGTGCGGCGTCCCGCGCACCTTGGCGGCGCCGACGAGCGGGCCGATGTGCTGCGTGCGCATCTGCACGTTGGCCTCGAACCCGCCGCAGCCGAGGATCACGGCGCGGCCCGCGATGTCGGACAGGCCCTCGTCGTCGCGCACCCGCACCCCGCCGACATGGCCGCGATCGTCCTGCAGCAAGGCGACGGCGCTGGCGCCATAGCGGATCTCGACGCCCATGCGTTCGGCGGTCGCGAACCAGCTGCGCGACAGGCCAACGCCCTCATGCTCGGCGCGCACCACGAGGCCGCGCGCCCAAACGATGCGGTTGCCCTGGCGAACGCCGGTCAGGGTGATCGCCGGCTCCATCGGCACTCGGCCGACCCGGTTCATCCAGAACACCGTGTCCTTCGAGTTGTCCACCAGCACGCGTGACAGCACCGGGTCGGTCTGGCCGGAGGTGACGCGCATCAGGTCGCCATGGAAATCGGCGCGCGTGTAGGGCTGGATGCCGCTGTAGAAATCCTCGTACTCGTCCTCGACGTCGGGCAGCAGCGGGCCGATCTCGCGCGGATCGTCGAACGCGAAGCGCAGCACGCCGCCGCTCCAATGCGTGTTGCCGCCGCGCATCTCGCGCGGCGCCTTTTCCAGCACCAGCACGCGCTCGGCCCCGTTCTCGCGAGCCGATACCGCCGAAGCCAGCGCGGCGTTGCCGGCACCCACGACGATCACGTCATACTCAGTCATCGTGACAGTTCTCCATGAGGCTCATCGGCGCGCAGCAGCGCCGCGAGGTCGGCCACCGAATGGCGCTCGATGGCGAGCACCGCGTCGCGGATGCGCTCGGCTCGATCGCGCGCGATGTGCATCGTCGCAGAAGCCATGAACTTGGCGCAAACCGCGTCGGCGGTGAGCGCGCGGTCGCCCGCCCCGCTGTTGACGCGAACGTGGCGGAACAAGCGGCGCCCGTCGCGCAGCACCAGCCGCAAGCCGCCCGAAAAGTAGGTCGGGAACGCCGAATCCGGATCGACTCGACAGTTGACGCGCGACGCGAGGTCGAGCGTTCCGGCATTGGCGAGAGCCGCTGGAAGCAGGTCGGCGAGGCCGAACGCGCCTTTGAGCAGACAGGCCGCGACCACGAATGGCGCGCTGAACTTCGCTTCATACTCGTTGGCCGGCCGTCGTTTCGCCTCAGCCGGCTCGGCCACGATTGGCAGCGTGTCGCGCGGCAGGAACGCCTCGATCAGGGCGATATCCGCGTCGCGCACTTCCTCGTGCAACGCGATCGCCGCGTCGGCGCAGCCGTGGATGAAGTGGCAGACCGGATACGGCTTGATCGCGGTCTCGGCCAACTCCCACACCGCTCCGAGGGTCACCAGCTCCGCCGGCAGGTCGACTGGCTCGGCGTGATGCTGGAGATGCGTTTCGAACAGCCCGAAGCGTCCCTCGTACGGCCGC
>CAXUIE010000385.1:0-2624 GCA_964250825.1 uncultured Acidisphaera sp.
GGCGCATGAAGCCGAGGCTGAACGGCGCCAGCAACAGCTCGTGGATCAAGCCGCGGTCCGGCGAGCGCCCATCGGCTCGGGCGACCAAGCACCGAGCGCCAGTTGGGCGCGCCGCTTGTCCAGGCTCGCGAGCGCCTGCGCCGTCGGCCCCCACGCGACCTGCTCGCGCGCGAGCAGGAGCGTTTCGGGAAAGCGCGTCCGCACGAGGTCCAGGTCGTGCAGCACGGCTATCACCGTGCGGCCGTCCGCGTGCCAGCCCTCGACGAGAACCATGAGGTCGGCGGCGGTGCGTTCGTCCAGCGAGTTGAACGGCTCGTCGAGCAGCAGGACCGGTGCGTCCTGCACGATCAAGCGCGCGAACAGCACCCGTTGCAGTTGTCCGGCCGAGAGATCGCCGATCGGACGCGCCTCGAAACCTCCCAGCCCGACCGACGCCAACGCGGCCAGCGCGCCAGCGCGCTGACCGTCGGACAACGCGCGGCACGCGCCGCCCCGGACCCAGTGCCCGAGTACCACGACATCCAGGCAATTGATGGGAAAACTCCGATCGATCGTCGCGGCCTGCGGCAGAAACGCGAGGGCGGCGCGGTCGCGCGTGCCCCGGTCGATCGTCCCCGCATCCGGCCGGTGCAGCCCCGCGATCGCGCGGAGCAAGGTGGTCTTGCCGGCGCCGTTGGGGCCGACCACGGCCGTCAAGCTGCCCGGCGCGAAGCACCCGGACAGGTTCTCGACGGCGATGCGTCGCCCGTGGCGGAGCGTCAGCCCCTCCAACCGGATCGCCGGCGCCGTCAAGCGAGCGCCCAGGCGACCACCGCCCACAAGCAGAGGAGCACGGCGACCGCGAGGACCAGCCGCGCGCCGAGCCCGGCTGCGGGTGCGAGAGGATCGACCATTGGTTATAATGTAACGCGCGAAGGTTAGGGCGGCAAATCGCCGCGCCCGACGACGCTACACCTCCGCGGCGACGGGCTCGCGGCTGATCTGCACGCGATCGACCCGCCTTCCGTCCATCTCCAACACCTCGAACCGCCAGCCGCCGAACACGATGCGGTCACCGGGCTGCGGCACACGCCGGAGCAACGCCAGCACCAGACCCGCCACCGTATGGTAGTGGCCTTCGGCGGGGAGGTCCGGCAGATCAAGCCTCGCCTTCAGCTCATCCACGGGCGTGAGCCCTTCCAGCACCAGCAGCACCGGCTCGCCTTCCGCTTGGCGATTGCTGCCCTGGCCAGCTTGGCCCGCCGGGTCGCCCACGATGGCCTCCAGCACGTCCGCGGCGGTCACGACCCCCTCGAAGCTGCCGTATTCGTCCATCACCAGGGCGAGCCCGAGCGGGTCCGGACGCAGCCGCTCGAGGGCGTCAAGCGCGCTCACGGTGTCGGGGATCACCAGTGGCTGGCGCAGCGCCGCGCCGACCGACAGCTCGCCGCCGCTCAGGATGCGGTCGAGGATGTCCTTGGCCTGCACCACGCCCACCACGTTGTCGACGGAGCCGTCGCACACCACGAAGCGGGAATGCGGCGCCGACTTCAGGGTGGCCGAAATGTCCCGCCGCGGGCTGGTGCGGTCGATCCAGGCGAGCTCGGTGCGCGGCGTCATGATGGCGCGCACCGGCTTGTCCGCGAGCCGCAGCACCCGCTCGATCATGTCGCGCTCCTCGAACTCGAGCACGCCGGCCTGCGCCCCTTCCGCCAGCAGCGCCTTCAGTTCCTCCTCCGTGACGGTCTGCTGCGGCGCCCGATGCAGGCCGAGCAGCCGCAGGATGAGGCCGGACGACGCGCTCAGCAGCCAAACAACCGGGCCGGTCAACCGGGCGAGCCCCGCGATGGGCCGGGCGACGCGCGCGGCGATCAGCTCCGGCCGCCGGAGTGCCAACTGCTTCGGCACGAGTTCGCCCAGCACCATGGTGAAGTAGGTCACCGCCACCACGACGATGCCGAGCGCCACCGGCTCGGCGATCGGCCCGACATACGGATAGCCGACCAGGTGCTCCGCCAGGTGATGCCCGACGCGGGCGCCACCGAACACGCCGGACAGGATGCTGACGAGGGTGATCCCGACCTGCACCGTGGGAAGAAAGCGCGGCGGATCGTCGGCGAGCCGGATCGCCGTCGCGGCCCCCGCGACCCCCTTGCGCTCCAGCACGGCCAATCGCGCGCGGCGCACCGACACCAGGGCCAGCTCGCTCATCGCGAACACGCCGTTCACGATGATGAGCAGCAGGATGACGACGATTTCCAGCGCGGTTGCCATGTCCCGGGTCAGCTCTTGCCGTGTTCGGCACCATACCGCCGCGCGCTCCCCCGGCCCATCGATGAGCGAGGGGCATCCCTCGGCTCGCACTTCCGCGGTTGCTGGCGACCAGGCGTTCGAAGGCCGCGCGTCACGTAGTTGCGCCCCGGTCAGTCATCGCCGCCTCCATCGAACTGGCGCTGATCCCGACCTGGCTTGCGATCGCCGGCGCGGTCCGGCGCGCCGCCACACGCTTGGCGACCTCCGGGCCAACGGCGGGATGCGCGGCGGCGGTGCCGAAGCCTTCGCCGGTCAGCAGCACGATCCGGGCTCGCCAGACGGCGGTCACCGGGCGGTGTCTACTTCCGGGCCGCGAGCCGGGATTCCAAGGC
>CAXUIE010000385.1:2634-3303 GCA_964250825.1 uncultured Acidisphaera sp.
TGATAGGCTTGAGCGAGATCCGGCGTGGTCGAATGATATAGCGCGGCGGCGCTCGCCCAGTCATGGGTCTGGCCCCAAAGCTGCTGGAGGAAGCGCGCCGCGTAACGCGCGTTGAGCGTCGGGTCGAAGGCGTCCTCGAGCGAGGCGAACGCCTGCGGGTGATGCATCAAGTTGACCTGCATGCACCCGACGTCGATCGACACGACACCCCGCGCCTGCAACGCCTGGACCGCGGCGATCGCGTCCTCCTTGCTCGCGAAGAACGCGGGCTGCCCGGCCGCGTCGATCGTCCAGGGCCAGGGCCGCACCACCCCGCTGGCGCCGTCGAGCCGGCCGCTCTCGACCACCCCGATCGCGCCGAGCAACCCCGTGGGCAGGCGCGCAGCCGCCGGCGCCGCCCCGATCGCGGCCTGGCACGAGACGCCGGGAGCGGGTTCGGGGGTCTCCGCCAGGCACGGGCGGCCGAGGAACAGCAGGAAGGCGAACAGGACGGGCCGCATGGCGGCGGTTATCCCCGTCCCTGTCGCGTTTGTCACCCCCGCGACAGGCGACGCGTCTGGCGGTTCCCCCCGTCATGCTCATCTTCCGACCATGACGAGTCTTCTGTGGTTTCGTAACGACCTCCGCCTGTCCGACCACGCCGCGCTGGCCGCCGCCGCCGCGAACGGC
>CAXUIE010000386.1:0-884 GCA_964250825.1 uncultured Acidisphaera sp.
ACCGCATGGAGTGCCCGAACTGCACCGCCTGGCTGGTCGAGCACCGGGTCCGCCACCAGCTGCAATGCCACCATTGCGGCTACGCGGTGCCGATCCCGCCCGAGTGCCCCGCGTGCGGCGCGGCGCACAGCCTGACACCGGTGGGGCCGGGCGTGGAGCGCATCACGGAAGAAGCGACCGAACGGTTCCCGGACGCGCGCCGGCTGGTGATGGCGAGCGACACCATCCCCGGCCCGCACGCCGCCGCCGTTGCGGCCCGTGCCATCGAGGCTCGCGAGGTCGATCTCATCATCGGCACCCAGATCGTCGCCAAGGGATGGCATTTTCCGCATCTCACGCTGGTGGGCGTGGTGGACGCGGATCTCGGTCTGGCGGGCGGCGATCTACGCGCCGCCGAGCGGACAGTGCAGCTCTTGCACCAGGTGGCGGGCCGCGCCGGGCGGGCGGAAGCGCCAGGCCAAGTGTTGCTGCAAACCTTCAACCCGGAGCATCCGGTGATGCAGGCGCTGGCGGCGGGCGACCTGCGAGCCTTCATGGCGCGCGAAGCGGCGCAGCGCCGGCCGGGGCACTGGCCGCCCTACGGCCGCCTTGCCGCGCTGATCGTGAGCGCCGATGCGGCCGAGGAGGCGGACAGCCTCGCGCGCGATCTCGGCCGCGCCGCGCCCTACGGCGAGGGAATGACGGTGCTCGGCCCGGCACCGGCGCCGTTGGCACTTCTCCGGGGCCGGCATCGTCGCCGGCTACTGCTGAAAACGCGGCGCGACATCGCCGTGCAGCCGATCCTGCGCGATTGGCTGGCGCGGGTTGCGGTGCCGCGCGGGGCGCGGGGGGGGGGGGGGGGGGGGCGGGGGGGCGGGGGGGGGGGGGGGGGGGGGGGGTGGGGG
>CAXUIE010000386.1:894-1378 GCA_964250825.1 uncultured Acidisphaera sp.
GTCTTCCGGGCGCGCGCGATGTAGGAAGGCGCGGGGGCGCCGGCGCCGGCGACCCCGGCGCGTTCCTTTGATCCGGCTTTCCTCTTGCGAGCCCCGCGAGTTGCGCGGGGTCGGACCCCATGCTATTCGCGCCGCGCCGGGCCTCGGGGGGGCCGGACAATCGTGCGCCGCCGTTCGCTGATCGCTTGGAGCGCGGCTTTGATGGAATGGAACCCAAGAGCGTGGCCTCGGGCGCGACGACAATCTCCACCGGCGGCGGTCTCGCCGATCGCTATGCCGCAGCTCTTTACGATCTTGCTGACGAGAACCGGGCGCTCGACACCATCGTTTCCGAGATGGAGGGGCTGGGGCAGCTCATCGCTGCCAGCGCCGACTTCCGCCGGTTGATCGAGAGTCCGCTGATCGATGTCAATCATGCGAGCCGCGGGGCGCCCCCCCGGGGGGCACCCCCGCGCCGAAGCAAAAAAGGGCAGGACGTACGGGG
>CAXUIE010000386.1:1388-3298 GCA_964250825.1 uncultured Acidisphaera sp.
ATCGTGCAGGACTTCGTGGGCGTGGTCACCGCCAACCGCCGTCTGCGCGATCTGCCGGCGATCGTGACCGCCTTCGCGGCCTTGGTTGCCCGCAAGCGCGGCGTCATCACCGCCGAGGTCGCGTCGGCGCATCCGCTCACCGACATCCAGCGGCAGCAACTGCGCGCGCGGCTGATCGAGGCGGGCTACGGCAACGTCAACATCGTCGAGCAGGTCCAGCCTGATCTGCTGGGTGGCCTGATCGTCAGGATCGGCGCGCGCCTTTACGACACCAGCCTCAAGTCCCGTCTGCAGCGCCTGCAGTACGCCATGAAGGGAGCCGCCTGATGGAGATCCGCCCCGCCGAGATTTCGGAGATCCTGAAGAAGCAGATCGCGTCCTTCGACACGGAAGCCAACGTTGCCGAGACCGGGCAGGTGTTGAGCGTGGGCGATGG
Source organism: uncultured Acidisphaera sp. (assembly GCA_964250825.1). Classification (GTDB taxonomy): domain Bacteria; phylum Pseudomonadota; class Alphaproteobacteria; order Acetobacterales; family Acetobacteraceae; genus CAVWQV01. The sequence goes on from CAXUIE010000386.1 coordinate 1,825, forward strand.
GATCGCGCGCGTGTTCGGGCTGCAGAACTGCATGTCGGGCGAAATGGTCGCGTTCCCGGGCGCCGGGCTGCGCGGCATGGCGCTGAACCTCGAGACCGACAACGTCGGTGTGGTGATCTTCGGCGACGATAAGGCGATCCGTGAAGGCGACACGGTGGCGCGCACCGGCTCCATCGTGGACGTGCCGGTGGGCGACGCGCTGCTCGGCCGCGTGGTCGACGGGCTCGGCAACCCGATCGACGGCAAGGGGCCGATCAACACGACCGAGCGTCGCCGCGTCGAGGTGAAGGCGCCCGGCATCATTCCGCGCAAGTCGGTGCACGAGCCGATGCAAACCGGGCTTAAGGCGATCGACGCGCTGATCCCCGTCGGCCGCGGCCAGCGCGAGCTCATCATCGGCGACCGGCAGACCGGCAAGACGGCGGTGATCATCGACACGATCATCAACCAGAAGCTCATCAACGCCGGCTCCGACGAGGGCAAGAAGCTGTATTGCATCTACGTCGCGATCGGGCAGAAGCGCTCCACGGTGGCCCAACTGGTCAACACGCTGGAAGAGAACGGCGCGATGCAGTACTCCATCGTGGTCGCGGCGACCGCGTCGGATCCGGCGCCGATGCAGTTTCTGGCTCCCTATAGCGGCTGCACGATGGGCGAGTTCTTCCGCGACAACGGCCGGCACGCGCTCATCGTGTATGACGATCTCAGCAAGCAGGCGGTGGCGTACCGTCAGATGTCCCTGCTGCTGCGCCGGCCGCCGGGCCGCGAGGCGTATCCGGGCGACGTGTTCTATCTGCACTCTCGCCTGCTCGAGCGCGCGGCCAAGATGTCGGACGCCGAGGGTGCGGGCAGCCTCACCGCGTTGCCGGTGATCGAAACCCAGGCGGGCGACATCTCCGCCTACATCCCGACCAACGTCATCTCGATCACCGACGGGCAGATCTTCCTGGAAACCGAGCTGTTCTTCCGTGGCATCCGGCCGGCGGTCAACGTCGGCGCGAGCGTCTCGCGCGTTGGTTCGGCGGCGCAGATCAAGGCGATGAAGCAGGTTGCCGGGCGCATCAAGCTTGAGCTTGCGCAATACCGCGAGATGGCATCGTTCGCGCAGTTCGCCTCCGACCTCGACGCCTCGACGCAGAAACTGCTGGCGCGCGGCGCGCGGCTCACCGAGCTCCTCAAGCAGCCGCAATACCATCCGCTGCCCGTCGAGGAGCAGGTGGTGTCCTTGTTCGCCGGCACGCGTGGCTATCTCGACGGCATCGACGTCGGCAAGGTGGGACCGTTCGAGAGCCAGATGATGTCGGAGCTGAAGTCCCGCGAGCCCGGCATCCTGGATGCCATCCGCAACGACCGCGAACTCAAGCCGGAAACGGAGAAGTCGCTGGTCACGTTCATGGACGGCTTCGCCAAGAGCTTCGCGTGATGACGTCTCTCGCGTCCCCGGGAACGCCTCCCCCGTCATCCCCGGGAACGC
>CAXUIE010000387.1:0-3032 GCA_964250825.1 uncultured Acidisphaera sp.
CTCCTCGCCGGCCTCCGGCGCGAGGGTGGTGAGTTCATCGACCGCGTAGCGCAGCCATTCCTCGTCCCGCGCCGCGGCGCCGGCGTCGTCACGCGCTTGGGCGAGGGCTTGCACCGTATCCCGCCACGCACGCCATCGTCGCCGGACAGCCTCGGCGAGCGCGGGGTCCACGCCGAACGCATCGAGAAGCGCGGCATGACCGGAAGGGTCGGCGAGGCCCATCTGATCGTGCTGGCCCTGCACCTCGACGCGGGCCGAGGCGAGGGAGCAGGGCGAGGCTGGCCGGCTGGTCGTTGACGAAGCCCCGCGACCGCCCGTCGGCGCCGACGACGCGCCGAAGCACGATCTCGTCTTCGGATTGCAGCCCGTGCTCGCCCAGCAGCTCCATCGCCGGATGGCCGCGCGGCGGCGCGAAGCTCGCGCTGACGCTGGCGTGCGGCGTGTCCGCCCGCACCAGGCCGGCGTCCGCCCGGGCGCCCAGGGTGAGGCCCAAGCTATCGAGCAGGATGGACTTGCCCGCGCCCGTTTCACCCGTGAGCACGGTCAGTCCCGGGCCGAAGCGCAAGTCAAGCTTCTCAATCAGCACCACGTCGCGGATGGAGAGCGCGGTGAGCATCGTGGATGTGAATGATCAGATTAGACGGCTAGAGCGCGATCACGCGAGAACGGACGCGTCGGAGCGTGTGAGTTGCGCTCTACTCGTTTGCCTAGCGAGCAAGTTTATCATTCACACCGTTTCTAGTCTGGATGATGTTGCTCTTGAACAAACTTACTCGCAACCGTCATGCCCGCACTCGTTGCGGGCATGCATGCCACGTTCGTGGCCTAGATCGCCGGATCGCCCCCGACTTGATCCAAGGCGGCCCTGACGAAAAAGGAAAGTCGGCGGTGCCTGTCATGACCGGCGCTAGAAGATTGTATCCCAGGCGCGGGCCCAGAAGCTCCGCCCCTCCTTGGGCCTGGACCGCTCGCCGGCTGCGAGCAGGTGGTCGTCGAGCAGCTGATTGTAGCTGTCCTCGTACCAGGGATTGCCGGGGTAGTTGTAACCGAGCACCGCAGCGGTTTTCTCGGCTTGGTCACGCAAGCCGAGCAGAAGATAAATCTCGGTAAGCCGGTGCAACGCTTCGGGCACATGATTGGTCGTCTGATAATCATCCACCACGCGTTGGAAGCGGCCGATTGCCGCTCCATACAAATGCTGCTGCTCGTACCAGCGCCCCACCTCCATCTCCTTGCCCGCGAGGTGGTCGCGCGCCAGATCGATCTTCAGGCGCGAGTCGCGCGCGTAAGCGCTGTCGGGGAAGCGATCAACCACCTCCTGCAGCGCGTTCATGGCGAGCTCGGTGCCTTTCTGGTCGCGTTGGATGTCGGCGATCTGCTCGTAATAGGATAGCGCGCGAAGGTAGTAGGCATATGCGATATCGCGGTGGGCCGGGTGGAGCTGGATAAAGCGGTCGAGCGTGCCGATCGCCTCCGTGTAGTTGTTCTGCTTGTACTGCGTGTAGCCCTGCATGAGCTGTGCGTTCACCGCCCAGGACGAGTATGGGTAATACTGCTCCACCGCATCGAACTGCTTGTTGGCGGTTGCATAATGCTGCAGACCCAACGCATCGACGCCGTTGTTGTAGATCTGCTCGGGCGGGATCTTGGTGTAGTCGAGCTTCTCCGGGACGTCCTGGGGCTTGCTCGACCAGGGCAGGATCGAGTTCAGCGTGCCGCAGCCGCCGAGCAACAGCGTGACCACGAGCAAGACGGGCAACGATCGGGCGGCGGGACGGACCGGCATGGGAGCGACCGACTCCTGTGTCATCGCGCCGCTTATAGCATTTGCGTTCGGCCCGCGAAGAGGCGCCCGCTCGCCATCAAGCGGCGGCGGACAGCGCCGGCACCGCATCGGTCGTCCAGCGCCACGCGGACGGGTCGGCGAACAAGGCGCGAAGCAGGCGGTTGTTGAGGGTGTGGCCCGACCGATGCGCACGGAAACGCCCGCGGATGGGCGCGCCGGCGAGCGCGAGATCGCCGACCGCGTCAACCAGCTTATGGCGCACGAACTCGTCCGCCATCCGCAGTCCGCCCGGGTTTAGCACGCGCGCGCCGTCCACAACCACCGCGTTCTCCAGCGTGCCGCCTTGCGCCAGGCCGGCTTCGCGCAGCGCGGCGACGGCCGAAGCCTCCGTGAAGGTGCGCGCTCCGGCGAGCTCGCGGCGGAACGCGTCCGGCGTCAGGCGAAGCGACAATGCCTGCCGGCCGATCGCGGCGGCGGCGAAGTCGATCGACAACGACATGCCGAAACCGCCGCCGCCTTGGGCCGCCGGACGCAACTCGGCGAAAGCCGCGCCGTCCTCGACGCGCACCGGGCGCACCACCTCGATTTCCGAGCGTTCGGCATCCTGTTCCACAACGCCGGCGCAATCGACCAAGAACACGAACGGCGCCGCCGAGCCGTCGAGGATCGGGAGTTCCGGCCCGTCGATTTCTGCGAGCACGTTGTCCACACCGCAACCCGCGAGAGCGGCCGACAGATGCTCGACGGTGCCGAGGCGAACCGGCGGGTCGCCGGCCCCAAGCACCGTGCAGAGGCGAGTGTCGACAACCCCGTCAAATCGCGCCGGGAAGTCGAGGCCAATGTCGGTGCGGCGAAGCAACAGCCCCGTCCCGGCCTCGGCCGGCCGCAATGTTAACGTGACGCGCCGCCCGGAATGAACGCCGACGCCGACGCAGCCGATCCCGCTTCGCAAGGTGCGTTGCGCGCGCCGCCCCGTGGCGGCGTCAAGAAGGATTGGATGACTGCCAGACAGCCCGTCCATCGCGTTCGGTACCGTTCCACGAAGCCGCGCCGCGAAAGCACGGCCGGAACGAATAGGTAGGGCGCTTCGCTCCGGCCATCGAGTCAATCATTGTTGCCGAGTGTTACCGCGTAACTGACTGAACTTACGGTAGTGTACTCAGGAAGATTGTCGCCGCAGGAAGGCGGGGATGTCGAGTGCCACGTCATCGCTGGTCGCTTGTCGCACCGAGGCGCGGATCGGCTC
>CAXUIE010000387.1:3072-3289 GCA_964250825.1 uncultured Acidisphaera sp.
GCGGCGGTGTGTGGGGCGTCTGCCGCGGCTTGTTCCTCCTCGCCGGCCTCGCCAGGACCGCCGCCGACGGGCGCGGCGCCGACCCACGTCGTGCGGAGCCGCCCGGTGACGGTTTGGAAGAGGCTGCGCCGCGGCTCGGCGCCGTTGAGGCCGCGCGGCGCGGCCATCGGCGCCGGGGTGCGCGGCGGATCGGCGAACAAGCCGCCGCGCGACGGTG
>CAXUIE010000388.1:0-3279 GCA_964250825.1 uncultured Acidisphaera sp.
GGCGTCCCGGCAGGTGGTGGACGTGATCGGCGACGGCCGCTCCAACGCCGGCATAGCGCCCGGCCCGGTGCGCGACCGCATGGCGGCGGCCGGCATCACCATCAACGGGCTGTGCGTGCTGCACGAGGAGCCGGACCTGCTCGACAGCTACACGCGCGAGGTGATCGGCGGCCCAGGCGCCTTCGCCCTGCCCTGCCCCGACTACCCGGCTTTCGCCGAGGCGATGCGGCGCAAGCTGCTGCGGGAGATCACCGATAAGCCGGCAGTGTAGCGACAGTCCCGCCAGCCGGCTCCGCCACGAGCGCGGCCGCAACGCCGCGAAACCGCTCCAGCGCTGCTTCCAGGCTCTCGACGATCTCGGCCGCGACCTCGTCGGGCGGGGGCAACAGGTCCGGGTCGTCGAGCGTGTCGTCCTTGAGCCAGAAGATATCGAGGTTGACCTTGTCGCGCGCCAGCAGGTCGGACAGCGGGAATCGCCGGAACCGCTGGCTTTCGGCGCGGTCGGTGCGTCGGCCGGCGCGGAAGCAGCCGACGAAATCGTCGAGGTCGCCCCGCGTCATCGGCCGCTCCTTCAAGGTGAAGCGCTGGTTGGTGCGGAGGTCGTAGATCCAGAGGTCGCGCGTGGCGGCCTGTTCCGACGGCGGCTTCTTGTCGAAGAACAGCACGTTCGCCTTGACGCCCTGCTTGTAGAAGATGCCGGTCGGCAAGCGGAGCAGGGTGTGGAAGTCGAAGTTGTGCAGCAGGCGGCGGCGGATGGTTTCGCCCGCGCCGCCCTCGAACAGCACGTTGTCCGGCAGCACCACGCCGGCGCGCCCCTCGGGGGCGAGCACGGTCATGATGTGCTGCAGGAAGTTGAGCTGCTTGTTCGACGTGGTGACGAAGAAATCCGACCGGTCGTAGTCCTCGCGCTCGGAGTCGATCTCGCCATCGTCGCGCACGATGCGGTAGCTCTGCTTGCGGCCGAACGGCGGGTTGGTGAGCACGATGTCATAGCTCCGGCGGCCGGCGCCGAGCAGCGCGTCCTTGGCTTCGACGATCGAGTCGACGCCGGTGATGCCGTGCAGATAGAGGTTCATGGCGGCGAGCCGGACCACTTCGGCGACGATGTCGACGCCGGAGAAACGGTTCTTCAGCTTGGAATACACCTCGCGCTTGCGGGCGTCGGGGTGCTGCTTCATGTGCGCCCAGGCGGCGAGCAGGAAGCCGGCGGTGCCGCAGGCGGGGTCGTGCACGCTCTGGTGCGGCGCGGGATCGACCACCGCGACCATTGCATCGATGACCGGGCGCGGCGTGAAGTATTGCCCAGCGCCGGACTTCACGTCCTCGGCGTTGCGGGCGAGCAGGCCTTCGTAGATGCTGCCCTTCACGTCGACCGACAAGCCGTGCCAGGTTTCGCCCTCGATCAGGCCGACGAGGCGACGGAGCTTGGCCGGGTCCTGGATTTCGTTCTGCGCCTTGAGGAAGATCGCGCCGATGATGCCGCCCTGCCGGGACAGCGTTTCGAGCAGGAGGGCGTAGCGCGTGGCGAGGGGCTCGCCCGTGAGCTCCTTGATGTCGGCCCAGCGCGCGCCCTCCGGCAGCATGGACGCCTCGCCGAGCAAGCCGACGCGCTCCTCGTCCATCTTGAGGAACAGCAGGCAGGAGATTTGCGAGATGTAGGCCTGGTACGACACGCCCTGGTCGCGCAACACATGCGCGAAGTTCCAGACTTTGGCGACCAGGCTTTGGCTGTTCATGGCGCTGCTTGTGTCATGAAGGTGGCGGCTGGCCTTGGTTCGTCATTGCGAGCGAAGCGCGGCAATCCAGGGCCACCGCTCGGTGTTGCGGCCCTGGATCGCCGCCACGCCGCCAAGCGGCGGCTCGCGATGACGTGGATTGGTGGTCATTTTCGTGTCCGACTGCCACGACGGCGCAGCGTCGCGGGCGGCGAGTGTGTGTTCAAGCGGGCGAGCAGCTCGCTTGCGGGCTCGTCGGCGGGGTCCTGCCGCACGAGGCGGCCCTCAAAGGCGGCCTTCAGGATGGATTGCTTCAGTCGGGTAACGTCGGCGGCTTCCGCGTCGAGCTGTGCCTGCGTCTCGTCAGCGGCGGAAAGGGCGGCGGAGACGCGACGGAGGATTTCGGTGACTTCGGCTGGGGGCGGGATCGGCACAGGTAACATGCTTATCTTCGACAAACTGATCGACGCCAGATTTGTCGTTTGCTTGCCTTCCGTGATGAAGAACGGTTTGCCTATCTCGTTGGCATAATGGGACACGAAAAAAGGATTGAGTCGATGATCATGCAGGCGAACGCGGAAAACGTGATTTTGGTGAATCATGTCGGGAACCGACCCGTCCCAAACCCAGCCTCGCCCAATTTTGTCTCGATCGCCGCCCTCGTTCAACAATAGGTCGCCTGAAACCAAACGCAGTCTTACCGCCGATGTCCGCTCCAATGTGATTGTTTTTACTTCCGACAAATCGACACGGCCGCGTTGAACGTTAGCAACTCGGAGGTAAGGAACGGTGACAGGGTCATTGGGCTTTCGTTTTTGGTCAACCGTCACACCTCCGATGATCTCGCCGATGCTCGCGAGAGTCGCCCACGCCCAGCTATCAGGAAGATCGGGCAGCTTTGCGACGTTTAACGGCAAGGCCTGGATTTGGCCGCGACTTCGGCGTTGCGCGGAACTGTGACCGACGCGTTCCGCCTTGACGCAAGCGAGGACGTCGTGGCCGGTTTCGGTTGGCGGGTTGACGGCGCGCCAGTATTTCGTCAGTTCGCCGGTGACGGCGGCTTTGAGGAGCGCGCGGCGGAAGGTGTCGAGCCCGCGGCGCGCCTCGGCCAACGCCGCCTCGCCCTCCGCGATCTCGGCAAACAACGCATCCACCCGCTCCACAATCCGTCGCTGCTCGGCCAACGGTGCGATGGGAAACACTATGTCCCCCACGGTGCTCGGGTTGACACGCATGAGTGACCCACCAACACCCGACACCTGAGACGCGAGAAATTGGCGAACTCTCTCGGTTGTGAGAAAGAATCGAAGGAATTGGGGTTCAACTCCCTCTGTCCTCTGCACGACGATCCACTCTGTCGAGGCGATTGTTGGGCCGGCGTCGGCTGAGTGTTGCTGGACCACCCACACGCGGTTAATGCGCGGGTTGATCTTGCAAATCAGCAGTGCACCCTCGGGAACGATCTGCTTATTGGACCCGACCTCCCTGCCAATCACTCGGTCAGGAACGCCTCTCTCAAACGCAGTAACGCTATAGAGGACGAAACGGCGATCGGGTGTTTTGG
>CAXUIE010000389.1:0-3268 GCA_964250825.1 uncultured Acidisphaera sp.
TTCCCTACTCGCCCACCCATGCCGACTACATCAACGCCGCCGCCGAGATGGCGCAGGGCCACGTCAACGGCTGGGTGGTGACGGCCGAGCGGCCGAACGCCTACGCTCCCTTGCCTGGGGACCTGATCTCCATGGGCCGCGGAGGGGCCGCGCGGCTGCGCTTCGAGGATCTGCCGACCAGCACATTTCCTGGCCATTGCGACATCGTGGTGCAGGCCACGCCGGGCGCGCTCTCGGTGATTGGCGGCAACGTGGACGACGCGGTGACGATGAAGCATGTGCCGACCACGCCCGATGGCAAGCTCGCCGGACCGGACGGCGTGGTGGTCGACACCCGCTACCCGTGGCTCGTCGTGCTCCGCGTGTTGTACAACGGGCCGAACAACGGGCCGATAAGCTGAGCATCGGCGGAGGGGAGCCGCATGGAGCAGGCGCTGACGGGCAAGATCGCCCTGGTGACCGGGGCGGGCAAGAACATCGGCCGGGCGATCGCGCTCCGGCTAGCGCGCGACGGCGCGTCGGTCGTGGTGAATGGGCGGGCGGACCGCGCGCTGCTCGACGCCGTGGTGGCGGAGATCGAGGGGCTGGGAGGCCGGGCGCTCGCCTGCTTGGCCGACGTGACCGACCCCGACGCCGTCGCCGGCATGGTCGCCGAGGCGGTCGGCACGATGGGCGGGATCGACATCCTGGTCAGCAATGCCGGGCTGCGGCGGCAGACGCGGTTTCTCGAAATGTCGTGGGCGGAGTGGCGGGAGATCCTGGCCGTGGCGCTCGACGGCGCGTTCATTGTCGCGCGCGCCGCGGCGCCGCACATGATCGCGCGCGGCGGCGGGGCGATCGTGGCACTCTCCGGCGTTTCCACGCATGTCGGCACGCCGAACCGCTGCCATGTCTCGGCATCGAAGGCGGGGCTGGAGGGATTGATGCGGACGCTGGCGATCGAGCTGGCGCCGCATCGCATCACCTGCAACTGCGTGGCCCCGGGCGCGGTCGACACGGTGCGCGGCCCGAGCGCCGGCGCGCTTCCGGGCACCTTAGGCGCGGACGCCATCCCGCTCGGGCGCAAGGCGACGCCCGACGAGATCGCGGCGATGGTGCGGCTGCTGGTCGGCCCCGAGGGCGGCTACGTCACGGGGCAGACCCTGCACGTGAACGGCGGCGCGTTCCTGACTTGAGCGTGCGGCTAAGCGTGCGGACCTCGTTCTTTCGGCAGGCTACAGCACGGCGTAGAAGTCGTAAGCGATTTCCAGGCACTGCGTAATATGGAGCGGCCGGGACAAAGTGGCGGACCAGAACAGGAAGCAGCGGGGGCGTAGGATGGCGAGCGAGCCCAGAAACCGCGGGATTGACTTAGTAAAAGAGGAGTTGATGCGCCGCGGGCTTATGGTCTCGCCCGGCAATGACGCGGGCGCAGACTTAATCGTGACCAATCAACGCCGTCAGATCGACTGGTCCGTGAAGGTGCACGTCAATGGACGCAACACCAAACAAGCAGGTTGGGGCGTCAATACAAACCGCAAAGAGTTCGGCGCTGGCTCGCACGTTTATGTTTTCGTAGACATCGAGCAGGATGCCAATGGTGAAGATCAGCCCAATTTTCTTGTCGTTTCGAGTGTCCAGGTAGCCAAGAAAATCCGAGAAGGCAACTGGTTCTCGCGAAAGGACCGGGCGTCGGCAGAAGGTTGGGAACTTTTCGGGGGCCCAGAACCCGTTTCGAAGGACGCGCGTTGGACAGGGGCGGAGCCGGCTCGAGCGGGGGCGCAGGTGGATGAGGCCAACATAGCGTTCGAGCGGGAGGTCAGCCTCCTCTCGGAATTTAGCCTCGACGAACTTCGCCGGCGACTCCGCACCGGCTCCTGGCCGCAGCCCCCCAATTCGGTCGAGGTGCAGGTGCGGCGCTTCGAGCGCAATCCCCTGGTCGCCGCACTCGCGCGCAAGCGGGCCGGCTACCGATGTGAGGTGCCGGAGTGCGCACACCCGACTTTCAAGGCCGAGGACGGCCATGTCTACATGGAGGTGCACCACATCGAACCGCTCGCCGAAGGTGGCATCGACGCGCCCGAGAACGTTGCGTGCGTCTGTCCGAGCCACCATCGCGAGGTGCATCACGGGCAGCTTGGGTGTGCCATCAGGGCCGATCTTGCGCGCCTTCGCTCGGCGGGGTGTGAAGACGGTGATGAGGCGGCAGCCCCGCGTCCTGAAGGTCTAAACGACGACATACAGCTCGCCGATGGGTGATTAGCGGTGAGTGATGAGCCATAATATCCATAAGCAGGCGCAATGAATGGTTGAGGCCGGCCTCGATCGAGTATCAGCGCCTCATGGTTCGCCGACCCTTGTTCTGGCAGAATGCTCGGGCGGCATTTGGGCGGCGGAGAGATAGCGCGATGAACTTCGAATTCTCCGAGGAATCCGCGCTGCTGCGCGACCAGGCGCGCGGCTTTTTGCGCGACAAATGTCCACCCAAGGTGGTGCGCCAGGTGCTCGACGGCGCGGAGCCCTACGCAGGCGGGCTTTGGCGGGAGATGGCCGGCATGGGCTGGCTCGGCGCGGCAATTCCGGAGGAATACGGCGGCGCCGGGATCGGCTACGAGGGCCTGTGCGTGCTGGCCGAGGAACTCGGCCGAGCGGTGGCTCCGGTGCCGTTCGCGTCCTCCGTATATCTTGCCGCCGAGGCGATCATGGCGGCCGGCAGCGAGGCGCAGAAGCGCGAACTGCTGCCGAAAATCGCCGACGGCTCGCTGATAGGCACGTTCGCGCTTGCCGAGGGGCTTGGCCAACCCGACCCGGACGCGATCGCTGTCCGCGCGACGGGCGGGGCGCTCCATGGTGTGAAGTGGCCGGTTCCGGACGGTACGATCGCAGATTTCGCCATTGTCGCGGCGCGGGGCGAAACGGGGATCGGGCTTTACCGCGTGGACCTGACCGGCACAGGGATCGAGCGGCGGGCGCTGCGCACGGTCGATCCCAGCCGGGATCAGGCGCGGATTGATCTCACGGGTGCGAAGGCCGAGCGGCTGGGCGGTCCGGGCGATGCCTGGCCCGTCGTCGAGCGCGTGCTGGAGCGCGCGGCGGTCCTGCTCGCCTTCGAGCAGGTCGGCGGCGCCGAGGCGTGCCTGCAAATGGCGCGCGACTACGCCATGGAGCGCTTCGCGTTCGGCCGGCCGATCGCCTCGTTTCAGGCGATCAAGCACAAGCTGGCGGACGTGTACGTCGCACTCGAGCTCGCGCGGTCGAACGCCTATTACGGCGCCTGGGCGCTGTCGGC
>CAXUIE010000390.1:0-3230 GCA_964250825.1 uncultured Acidisphaera sp.
CCCCCGCCCGGTCCGCCTGCTCGACCCGCCGCAGCCGGTTGAGGCGATGGCGCTGCTGCCCGACCAGCCGCCCGCCGCGTTCACCTGGCGCCGACGCCGGCATCGCGTGCGCCGCGCCGACGGCCCCGAGCGCATCCACGGCGAATGGTGGCGGCGGCCCGCCGAGGTGGACGCGGTGCGCGATTATTTCGCGGTGGAGGACGAGGACGGCCGCCGCTTCTGGCTGTTCCGCCGCGGCAACGGCACCGACCCCGCGACCGGCGACCTGCGCTGGTTCCTGCATGGGGTGTTTTAAGCGCTTGGCCGAAGGGCCACCGCACTATGACCTGGGACGATTTCTTCGACGTGCCCGGCGTCTCGGCCAACGGGCGAGGAAGGTGCGTCGTGAGCACCTGGGTTTCCATGAAACCAAGTCAGATTTGGTCTTTCTACCTTGCCTTGGTAAGCGGCGCCGCCAATGACCGGCTACGCCGAGCTTCAGGTCACGACCAACTACAGCTTCCTGCGCGGCGCCAGCCACGTGGAGGAGCTGTTCGCGACCGGCAAGCTGCTCGGCTTGCCGGCGCTCGGCGTGGTCGACCGCAACTCGCTGGCGGGCATCGTCCGCGCGCATGAGCGGGCCAAGGAAACCGCGATGCGGCTGGTGGTCGGCTGCCGGCTCGATCTGGATGACGGCTGCTCCGCGCTCGTTTATCCCACGGACAAGCCGGCCTACTCGCGGCTGTGCCGGCTGCTCAGCATCGGCAAGAAGCGCGCGGGCAAGGGGGCGTGTCGTCTCGATTGGAACGACCTCGCCGAGCACGGCGCGGGGATGCTCGCCGTGCTGGCGCCGGACGAGCCGGACGACACGCTCGTGACCCATCTCGCCCGGCTGCGCGCCGATTTCGGCGACCGCGCGTAGCTCGCCCTGACCTTGCGCCGGCGTCCGGGCGACGCGGCGCGCTTGCAGCATCTGGCCGACGCGGCGCGCGCCGCCCGGGTCGCGACCGTGGCGACCGGCGACGTGCTGTACCACGCGCCGCACCGGCGCATCCTGCAGGACGTGGTCACCTGCATCCGCGAGGGCTGCGCCATCGACGACGCGGGCTTCCGCCGCGAGCGCTTCGCCGACCGCCACCTCAAATCCCCGGCCGACATGGCGCGGCTGTTCGCGCGGCATCCCGACGCGCTCGCCCGCTCGCTCGAGATCGTGGAGCGCTGCCCGTTCTCGCTGGACGAATTGCGCTACCAATACCCGAGCGAGGCCGACCCGACGCTCACGCCGCAACAGACATTGGAGCGGCTGCTGCGGGAAAGCGTGCCGCTGCGCTACCCGGACGGCTTGCCGGACGACGTGGCGGCGCAGCTCCGGCACGAGTTGCGCTTGATCGCGGAGCTCGACTACGCGCCCTACTTCCTCACCGTCCGCAGCATCGTCGCCTACGCGCGCTCGAAGGACATCCTCTGCCAGGGGCGCGGCTCGGCCGCCAACTCCGCCGTGTGCTACGTGCTCGGCATCACCTCGATCGACCCGGTGCGCAGCGGCCTCCTGTTCGAGCGCTTCGTCAGCGCCGAGCGGCGCGAGCCGCCGGACATCGACGTCGATTTCGAGCACGAGCGGCGCGAGGAGGTGATCCAGTGGGTGTACGAGCGCTACGGCCGCGAGCGCGCGGCGTTGTGCGCGACCGTGATCCGCTACCGCTCGCGCGGCGCGGTGCGCGAGGTGGGCAAGGTGATGGGGCTGACGGAGGACGTCACCGCCGCCCTCGCGGGCCAGGTCTGGGGCTGGAGCGAGGAGGGGGTGGAGGACGCGCACGCCGCCGAGCTCAACCTCAATCTCGCCGACCGCCGGCTTCGCCTCACGCTCGAGCTCGCGCGCGAGCTGATCGGCTTTCCGCGCCACCTGAGCCAGCATCCCGGCGGCTTCGTGCTGACCAGCGAGCGGCTCGACGACCTGGTGCCGATCGAGCCCGCGTCCATGAAGGACCGGCAGGTGATCGAGTGGGACAAGGACGACATCGACGCCTTGCGCTTCATGAAGGTGGACGTGCTGGGGTTGGGAATGCTCGGCTGCATGAGGCGCGCGTTCGACCTGCTGGACGAACACACGGGCGAGCGGCTCGATCTGGCGACGATCCCGGCGGAGGACCCCGCCACCTACGCGATGATCCGCCGCGCCGACACCCTGGGGACGTTCCAGATCGAGAGCCGCGCGCAGATGTCGATGCTGCCGCGCATGAAGCCGCGCACGTTCTACGACCTCGTGATCGAGGTGGCGATCGTGCGGCCCGGCCCGATCCAGGGCGACATGGTGCATCCCTATCTGCGCCGGCGCGAGGGGCTGGAGCCCGTGCATCACCCCAAGCCGGAGCTCGAGCGCGTGCTCGGCAAGACCCTGGGCGTGCCGTTGTTCCAGGAGCAGGCGATGCAGGTCGCGATCGCTTGCGCCGGGTTCACGGCGTCGGAAGCCGACCAGCTCCGCCGCTCGATGGCGACCTTCAAGTTCACCGGCGGCGTGTCGCACTTCAAGGACAAGCTGATCGATGGCATGGTCGCGCGCGGCTACGCCCGCGACTTCGCCGAGCGCACGTTCAGCCAGATCGAAGGTTTCGGCAGCTACGGTTTTCCCGAAAGCCACGCCGCGAGCTTCGCCTTGATCGCGTACGCCAGCTCCTGGCTGAAGTGCCATCATCCGGACGTGTTCTGCTGCGCGCTGCTGAACGCCCAGCCGATGGGCTTCTACGCCCCCGCGCAGATCGTGCGCGACGTGCGCGAGCCCGGCGTCGAGGTGCGCCCGGTATGCGTCAACAGGAGCCGGTGGGATTGCACGCTGGAGCCCATAACTCCCGCCGCCATGGCGGGAAAAACGGCCTTCGCCGTCCGCCTCGGCCTGCGCATGGCGAAGGGATTGGCCAACGCGCACGGGGCGGGGATCGTGGCGCGCCGCGCCGATGCGCCGTATGACGGCGTGGAAGCGCTATGGCGTCGCGCCGGCGTGCCGGTGGCCGCCCTCGAACGGCTCGCCGAGGCGGATGCCTACCGCTCGCTCGGCCTCGACCGCCGCCAGGCGCTCTGGGCGATCCGCGGCTTGGCTCCCGCCGTGCTGCCGTTGTTCGCCGCCGCCGACCGTGATCGCGCGCCCTAACCCGAGGCGGCCGAGCCGGCGGTCGCCCTCGCGCCGATGATGGAAGGCCGCGAGGTGGTGGAGGACTATCATTCCGTCGGGCTGAGCCTGCGCCGTCACCCGGTTG
>CAXUIE010000391.1:0-3215 GCA_964250825.1 uncultured Acidisphaera sp.
GGGGCGGACCGGAGCCTCGCTGCTCGCGGCGATCGACGCCGCGGGGTCGCTGCCCGAGGAGGCCCTGCCGGAGGGCGCGCGGGGCAAGGAGGGGCCGCGTCCCTCCCCGGCGCTGGTTTCGCTACTCAAGGTTTTGTTGGCCGCGCAATGCGAAGCGCACGACGTCGCCCCCAAGCTCGTCGCCACAAGCGACGACATCGAGCGGCTGGCGACGGAGGACGCGCCGGACATCCACGCGCTGCATGGCTGGCGGCGCGAGGTGTTCGGTGAAAGCGCGCTCGCCTTGAAACGCGGCGACCTTTCGCTCGGTGTGCAAGGTCGCCGGATTAAGCTGCTGGCATCAGCCTAGAGGGACCGCCAGCGTTCCGGTTGAGGCCTACGCTGTCAGGCAATGGGGTCCAAGACGACGACCGGGATCTCGCGGTCTGTCTTCTTCGCGTAGTCGGCGTAAGGCGGCCAGAACTCCACTGCCGTGTTCCACAAGCGAGCGCGCTCCTCGCCCGTCGTCGTCCTGGCTTTCGCTTTGAGTTTTTTCGTTCCGACCTGAACCTCGACCTCCGGATTTGCAAGAAGGTTGCGATACCAACCCGGATGCTCCGGGGCGCCCCCTTTCGAGGCAACAATGATGTAGCTGCTCCCGGTCTCGCCATAGAACAGCGGGAAGATGAACGTCTCGCCGGACTTCCGGCCAGTCGTGGTCAGCAACAGCGACGGGACGGTCATCTCCGAGTAGCCCGGCGGAGTGACGGTGTACATGTGCCCATCAACGCCACTGCTTGAGATGTAACGGTTCGCGTGATCGATCATCCATTGAGGGAGGTTCGGCGCAAGCTTCGCTTCGGCCATGGTTTGGAACTCCTCTTGAGCGCGCTCAACGTATCACGGAAGGCGCGGGCGCGCTCACGCCCGCCGCGAGAAGTGCGGGATCACGTCCGACGCCACCAGTTCGTGGGTTTCCATGTCGTTTTTGTAGGCGCTGATGATGAGAAGCTGCACACCGGCTTGGCCATATCGCCCGATCAGGTCGGTCGCGCCGGCAACCGTGCCCGCGAAACCGGGAAATGAGTTGGGAACCGCGAGCCTCTCGCGCTTCGCGGCCAGCGCCGCCTCGTCGCGGGCCAGCAGGAGGCCGATCACGTTGGTTCTCTCGATGGACTCGTAGCTGCGCCCCGCGTCTTCGCAGTGACGTCGCAACACCTCGAACTTGCGCCGCACGGTGTCCGGGTCGCCAGCGACGTTGCAAGCATCCGCCAGGCGGGCGACGGCGCGCAGGGTGAGCTGCTCGCCGCCGCCCGCGATCATGACGGGCGGGCGCGGCTTCTGCACCGGTTTCGGCTCAAGGATCGCATCCTCCACATGGAAGTATTTGCCGTGGAAACTGGCCCGCGGTTCCGTCCACATCGCGACGATCAGGCGGACCGCTTCCTCCATTTGGCGAATGCGCGTCGCTGGGCGCGGCGGGAACTCCCAGCCGTATTGGCGGTACTCCGTCTCGAACCAACCGGCTCCGATGCCGAACGTCAGCCGCCCCCGGCTGATCAGATCGACCCCAGCGGCGATCTTCGCTAGATGCGCCGGATTGCGGTAAGCGACCGACGAAACCAGCGTGGCGAGCCGGATGCGGCTGGTCAGGGCAGCCAGCGCCGACAACACGGTCCACCCTTCGACGAAGGGCTCATCCGCCTCGCCCACCATGGGGATCTGGATCAGGTGATCCATAACGGAGAACCAGGTGAAGCCATGCGTTTCGGCCCATTGCGCCCTGGCTTTCGCCCCCTCGAAGGCTTCGGCCGGATCGGGACCGAAAAGCCAGGACGAGTTGTGGATCCCGAACTCCATGCGAACCTCCGTCATGCAAGCGGGTTGGCGCGGCCCTCAACTCGCTGTACGCCGCCACGCATAGCGCTTATCACCCTAGTCGGCGATCGTGGTTGTGGCTACGGACCAAAAGTCGCCGGCTATCGGTCGCGCTGGGTATCAACTGCGATGTTGCACCATCCGCGCTGCGATCCGCTGCAAACCAGCATCACGAATCTTCAGCGCACGCAGGTGATCGACCGTGTTGTCGAAGTAGGACAGGCACGAACCAAGCGAACCTGTCGCCGTCGCGATGTGAGCTGCGGCCTCGGAATCATCGATCTTCCCAGCGTAGCGGGTATCGGCGCGGTTGACCACGAAGGTGATCGCCGGCACGACGGCACACGCCGTGCGAACCTGCACCCAACGGGCCATGTAGGCGGTCCCGAACATCTCGCGCCGCCAGATCAACAAGAGTTCGGAGCGCGCCCGCACCGCGGGGATGCGGAACGCGACGCCGCGGCAGGTGCCGCCCAGGTCGAGCGCCAGCATGAGGCCGGGACTGGCCGGGCTGCCCCGGCCCATGGTCAGCCAAAGGCAGAAACGTCGATGCCAGCCTCGCACCACGCCCACTTGGCGTTCGGCATAGTCGAAAGCGGGGTTCCACATGAGCGAGCCGTAGCCGAAGACCCATATGTCGGCGGCGGGATCGTGCGCGGCCAGCGTGTCCTCCAGGGACGCCGCGATTTCCGCATCTGTCCGCCCCACGATGCCGGGCGGCAGCCGGGAGCGGACCTGCCTGAGCAGCGAACCGTCGGCGAGACCCTCCCGCGTAATGACCACCTGCTCAGGCACTTCGTCGGCCGGATCGCCCATGCGCAGAACATTCCGTCGTTTGAGCATAGGGCGTCTAGAGATCGACGTCGGGCAGCCTAGTGGCCGCGTGCCGCGCGATCCGGCTTGAGGTGTATCAGCGGGGTCCCGTCGAGACAGTCGAGGCCGCGAACCTGCCACACGGCTCCTTCCAGCGCGACCAGGTCGACGATGGAAGAAGCAATCGGGTTCGGCCCAAGCGGCGATCGAAGGGAGAAGCTGCCGGTGGTCAGCCCGGTGCGAAGCGGCAACCTCTCCGGGACGCAACGCGTCGTCATCCTGCATCAGGGCAGCGTGGCAGAGAAAGTCGCCCTAGGTCCAGCCGTCGCGGCGGCGCAAGACCGTGTAAGCATCCACCACCAGGAGAAGCTAAGAGAATGAGCCAGCATCCAGCGCTGACCGAAGGTCGCGTCGCCGTCATCACCGGCGCGGCGAGCGGGATTGGCCTCGCTGCCGCCACGCGGTTCGCGGGCCTGGGCTTGCGCGTCTGCCTAGCTGTCGCTGCTATGGAGGTTGTCCATCCGAGGCTGGGGAGGGAGGCTGTG
>CAXUIE010000392.1:0-3209 GCA_964250825.1 uncultured Acidisphaera sp.
GGCCGGGCCTGCGCGGCGGTGTCGAAGCCGAGCCCGGCGAGGATGGCGGCGGCGCGGGCGGGGGCCGAATCCGCCCCGATCGCCCGCAGCCGCTCATGCACCTCGGCGAGCCGCCCGGGTTCCGCCCCCTCCGCTTCCGCCAGGAGCGCGAGCCGCTCCGCGTCACCTTCGAGCACCGTGTCGAGCAGGCTCGCCTCGCCCCCCGGCGCTTCCTGCCGGACCTGCCCGAGCCTGGCGCGCGCGGCGAGCCGGATGGTTCCGCCATCCAGCGCGCGCTCCCCGGCGATCGCGCCGAGCAAGGTGGACTTGCCGGCGCCGTTGCGTCCGACCAAGCCGACGCGCCGCCCTGGCTCCACGGTGAGGTCGGCCCCGTCCAGCAAGGTGCGGCCGCCGAGGCGAATGGTGGCCCCGAGGATGGTGAGCAGGCTCATGTTGGCGATTTACGGCGGCGGCCTTGCCGGTGAAAGGGGGACGCTCTAAAGCCGCGCCGAACCGTTTCCGGGAAAGCACTTCATGGCGACCGAGCGCACGCTTTCGATCATCAAGCCCGACGCCACGCGACGCAACATCACCGGCCGTGTGATCGCCTGCCTGGAAGATGCCGGGCTGCGCGTAATCGCCCAAAAGCGTCTGCGACTGACCAAGGACCGCGCCGAAGCGTTCTACGCCGTGCACAAGGAGCGTCCGTTCTTCGGCGGGCTGGTTGCGTTCATGACCTCCGGCCCTGTCGTGGTGCAGGTGCTCGAGGGCGAGGACGCCGTCGCCCGCAACCGCGCGGTCATGGGGGCGACCGACCCCATGAAGGCCGAGGCCGGCACCATTCGCGCGCAATTCGCCGAGGACATCGAGGCCAACTCGGTGCACGGCTCGGACAGCGCCGAGAACGCCGCGACCGAGATCGCCTTCTTCTTTCAGACGGACGAGATCGTGGGCTGACCCGATGGGGCCGAACGCCCTTGCACTGCTCGGGCGCGTGCTGCTCAGCGCGATCTTCATCCAAGGCGGCATCCACAAGGCGATGGGCCCGGCGGCAACCATCGCCATGATGCGGCACTACAATTTGCCGCTGCCGCAGCTCGGGTTCTTCGTCGCGGTGATTGTCGAGGTGGCGGGAGGTGTCGCTGTGCTGCTCGGCTGGCGCACCCGCCTGGCGGCGGGCATCATGGCCGCGTGGTGCATGGCCACCGCGTTCGTCGCCCACTACCACCCGGGCGACACCAACAACATGATTCATTTCATGAAGAACGTCTGCATGGCGGGCGGCTTCCTACAGCTCGTGGCCTGGGGCGCCGGCCGGTTCAGCGTGGATCGAAGCTGAACCGTGTACCGGGAGAGTGACCCGCGTCATACCCTGACCTCCCCGGAACGTGCTTCCCTGGATCACGTAGCCGGCTCGTGGCTGCCTACGGTTTCAAGAAGCGCCGCTCCCAGCCGCGCAGGTTCACCCTGTTTATTATTCAACCGTTCGGCCGCATGATCCAGCGCGCTTGAACTCGGGGTGATTGGCCAGGAGCGCAACATTTTCGTCGGACGGGCGTTTAGTGGCGGAAGTCGCGCCGGTGCGCGGCTAACCTTGCCACCGGGAGCACGGGCAGATGGGTCTACTCGATCAGGTGATCGGCGGATTGAT
Organism: uncultured Acidisphaera sp.; assembly: GCA_964250825.1. GTDB lineage: Bacteria > Pseudomonadota > Alphaproteobacteria > Acetobacterales > Acetobacteraceae > CAVWQV01. The sequence continues at coordinate 1,631 of CAXUIE010000392.1, forward strand.
GGGCGGCGGAGCGGGCGGCGCGTCGCCGCTGCAGACCGTGCTGACGAACATGCTGGCGGGCGGCCAACCGGGCGCCGCCGCGCCTCAGGCGCAAGACCAGGGTTACGGCGCCCCCGGCATGGCGGGAGGCGGACTGGGCGGTCTTGCCGGCGGCCTCGGAGGTTTGGTGTCGGCATTCCAGCGAGCGGGGCTGGGACAGGTCATGCAGTCCTGGATTTCGAACGGGCCGAACCAGCAGGTCTCCCCGCAGCAGCTGCAGAACGTTTTTGGGCCCGATCAGGTCCAGTCGATGGCCAGTCAGGCCGGCATGCAGCCGCACGACTTCCTTTCGCAACTTAGTCAGCACCTGCCCAACGTCGTGAACGGGGTGACGCCGAACGGCCACCTGCCTGACGAAGGCACCGTATCGGTCTGAGGCGCAGAAACGTTCCGGCCGCGCACAGCCGATTGAATAAGGGCGGCAGCATGTCCCATCGCGCCTTTATGACGTTTGTGCTCCCCCCGGCGTGGGCGGGGGGCGGCGGCCCCCCGCCGGCGCGGGCCGACAATCCGATGGGATACCGGCTGCTCCCGGCGGAGGACGCCGCCAGCCTGCCGCGCAATGGCGGCGCTCTTGGCTTGAGCGTCGAGCGGTCGCAGCAGATTACTGACTCCGGCATGACGTTCGAGCTGATGCGCGTCGTGCAGGTGCGGCCCGGGTCGCCCGGCGCGGCGGCGGGCTTTCACGTCGGCGACCAACTCATCGCGGTTGACGGCCGAGTATTCCCGACTATCGCCGCGTTCGCCGCTTATATCGGCTCGGTCTCGCCCGGGACTCAATCCGTGGTCGACTATATCCCGTCCGGTGGCGGGCCGGGGCAGGCGCAACGTTTGGCGGTGACCGTTGGCGGAGCAGGGGCAACGGCAGGGCAGCCCGCTTCTCCCTCGAACGGCGGCGCGGCACGGACTGGGCTCTCGACAGGAACCAAGGTTGCGATAGGGGTGGGAGCCGCTGCCTTGCTTGGATGTTACGAGCTTGGTTGCTTCTCGCATCGGCGCAACTCGCACGCGACGCCGCCAGCTGGCTCGGGGCAGCAGACTGGCGCGCCGGCGCAGCAAAGCATCCAGCAGTTCAGGTAATGAGTGCCACCGTGCGTCGCCGGACCTTTGTGCTTATTTCGACGTTGCTGGCATGGTCGGCGCCGTCGAGCGCGTCTTACGCGCAGCGCGGCGGCTACATACCTCCGGTAGTCTATGAAAGCGCTCAGCCGCGCCCGCAGTGGTCGCAAGCCGAACGGGATCGCGGAACGAACCCCGCCGATTGGCTGCAACGGCTGTTCGGCGGCGGCAAGCAACAGACGCAAACGCGGGTGCGCAGCCAGCCAGGCAGCGGAGCCGCTTCCGCCTCGAGATGAAGGCGATTTCGCTCCCGCCTTCCCAGGTCCCATCCGGAAGTGCGGTCAGATGTGGATCGCGTGGCCGAGACCGCTCAAGGCGGCTTCATGAAACGCCTCCGTCAGGGTGGGATGGGCATGGATGGTCCCCGCCACATCCTCGAGCAGCGCGCCGACGGCAAAATAATTCGCCCCCCCGCCAACTA
>CAXUIE010000393.1:0-253 GCA_964250825.1 uncultured Acidisphaera sp.
ATGTTGATGTGCGCGCGCGTCACCGCGATGGACGGTCGAATGTCCTGGCCCTCGGCGATCCGGTCGCCGAACAGCTCGGTCGTCATGTGTCCCCAGGGATCAAGCGAGACGATTTTCGCGGGATCGCTCCATTGCGGGAACGGGCCGATCGGCTCAGCCGCCCGCGTGCCGGTGAGGTCGGGCCTGTGCCCGGCGTCGAGCTGGCCGGCGGCGATGGCGAGCGCGCGATAAAGCGAGTATGCCCCGGAATGCG
>CAXUIE010000393.1:263-3191 GCA_964250825.1 uncultured Acidisphaera sp.
AGGCGGCTAGTGTCTGCTCGGTGCTAATAGTTGCGCCCCGCTGCTCAGCCACAGGCTAGCAAGGGCGCCGAGCGCCATGCGAGATGGCAGATCGTCAGAGCCGGCGGAATGACAAAGGAGGTGGAGATGAAGCTCCCACAGACCGGCGGCTGCCTGTGCGGCGGTAACCGTCCGGTCTCCCGCGCGGCATTTCTGATTGACGCGCGGGTCAAGTTGCGCGGCGGACTTCGTGGGCCATCGCGATGAGGCTGGCGCAGTTCCACGGCAGCAGTTCGCTGATGCGCCGGGCCGGATGGGTGGCGATGCGCCCGAGAACATGGCGCAGATAAGCCTCGGGATCGAGGCCATTCAGGCGCGCGGTCGCGATGAGCGATGCGATCGCCGCGGCGCGCGTGCCGCCGGCGTCAGACCCGGCGAATAGCCAGTTCTTGCGCCCCAGCGCGATGGGCCGGATCGCGCGCTCCACGGGGTTGTTGTCGATCTCGATGCGGCCGTCGCCCACGTAGCGGGTCAACGCCGTCCAGCGCGCAAGCGCGTAGCGGATCGCCTTCGCGAGATCGCTCCGCTTGGAGGTCTGCCGCAGCGTCGTGTCGAGCCAGGCGCGCATGTCATCCAGCAGCGGCCCGGCCCGCTTCTCGCGCGCGTGGCGACGCTCATCGGGCGGCCGGCCACGCACGTCGCCCTCGATCGCGTAGAGCGCCCGGATGCGCTGCAGCGCCTCCGCCGCGACCGGCGACTGCCGCGCCGCGTGCAGGTCGAAGAACTTCCGTCGCACATGGGCCCAACACGCCGCTTCGATCACGCGCCCGTCCTGATACAGGCCGTCGAACCCCGTGTAGCCGTCCGCATGCAGCACCCCGGTGAACCCGACCAAATGCGCGTGCGGGTGCTCGGCACGGCGGTCCGGGCTGTAGCGGTAGAACACGGCCGGCGCCGCCGGACCGGCGTGCGGCCGCTCGTCACGCAGATAGGCCCAGAGCCGTCCGGTCTTGGTCTTGCCTGCACCTGGCGCCAGCACCGGCACGGGTGTGTCATCAGCATGCACCCGGTCGCCCGCCAGCACGTGCTTCGCGAGCGCGTCGACCAGCGGCCGCAGCAAACTGGCACTCTGGCCCACCCAGTCCGCCAGCGTGGACCGCTCCAGCTCGACACCCTCGCGGGCGTAGATGTCGCTCTGGCGATAGAGCGGCAGGTGATCGGCGAACTTGGCGACCAGGACGTGGGCCAGCAGGCCGGCCGTCGCGCGGCCGCGGCGAACCGGCAGCTCGGGCGCCGGCGCCTGCGTGATGGTCTCGCAGCTGCGGCAGGAGAGCTTCGGACGCACGTGCCGGATCACCCGGAACGACGCGGGCACGTAGTCCAGCACCTCGGTCACGTCCTCCCCGAGAGGCCGCAGCACGCCGCCGCACCGGGGGCAGGCGCAGGCAGCGTCGTGCGCGACAACCGTGCGCGGCAGATGATCCGGCAGCGGCCGCCGCGCCGGCCTCGGGCCGGATGCATCCGGACGAGCGGTTGGTTCCCCGTCGGCCGGCTCGTCCCGCCGCTCGATCCCGGCCTCAAGGTCCTCCAGCGCCAGAGTGAGCTGCGCGATCTCCGCATCCAGCTTCTCCGACGAGCGGCCGAACTGCATGCGGCGCAACCGGGCCAGCTGCAGCCGCAGCGTCTCCACCATCGCCCGGTGCGCGCTCAGCTCCGCCCCTTGGCTCGCGATCGTCGCCGCCTGCGCCTCGATCAGCGCGCGGACGTCGGCGGGCAGGGATGCGAGATCGATCACGACGCGAATCGTCGCAAACGCCGCCGCGTCGGGGCAACGAAAAGACGTCGCTCAGCCTGCCATCTCGGGCTGCCAGGTGCGGGCCGGCATGCGCCAGTCGATCCCCTCCAGCAGCATCGACAGCTGCGCCGGTGTCAGCGTCACCGCGCCGTCCTTGGCTGCGGGCCAGACGAACCGCCCGCGCTCCAGACGCTTGGCGAACAGGCACAGACCCTGGCCGTCCCAGAACAGCACCTTGACCAGATCGCCGCGGCGGCCGCGGAACACGAATAGGTGGCCGCCGAACGGATCCTGCCCGAGCACGTGCTGAACCTGACGCGCCAGCCCGTCGAAGCCCCGACGCATGTCGGTGGCGCCGGCCGCGAGCCAGACACGCGCCCCGATTGGTGGCGCGATCACCCGCGCAGCGCCGCCAGGATCCGGCGCAGCGCCCGCCCATCCACATGCTGGTCAACCCGCACCGTGCAGCCGTTCGGCAGCGCGATCTCGACCACACACTCCACTCGCAGCGCCGGCAATGGTGCCGGATTGAGCGGGCTTGGCGTCTCGCGCTCTCCCGCCGATACATGAACCGGGATCAGCTGTGGCGCGACGTTCGTCTCGCGCGAACCCAGACCCATCCGACGCCAGCGATAGAGCAGGCTCGAGCAGATGCCATGCCGCCGCGCAACCTCATGCACGCTCCGCCCCGGCTGCGCCGCCTCGGCGATCAGCCGCACCTTATCCGCGTCGCTATACTGGCGTCGCCGCTCGTGACCGGTGATGATCTCGATGCGCTGCGACGCACTGGTGCTGTCCCTAGGGATAGCCTCGTGGCTTGCCATGCCACTTGTGTCCCAAAACCACACCACTCACGACAAGGCGGCCCTGACCGGACGGTTACCCAGCATCCGGGTCTCCGTCTCGATCTGCCCGACGGCAGCGACCGCGAGTGCAACCTCGTCGGGGGCAAGGGCATCGAGCAGCACCCGCTCGATCTCCGCATCCACCGTCAAGGCGCGCACCTCTTGGCAGCGCGGCTGCCCATCGCGGACCTGATCGGCGCTGCAGTGATAGACTGGATAGTCGCCGTGGGGGCCTGAGTAGCGCACCCCCATGCGCCGGCCGCACCGGCCGCAGACCGCGATGCCCTGCAGCAGCGCGCAGCCCCGGCG
>CAXUIE010000394.1:0-3191 GCA_964250825.1 uncultured Acidisphaera sp.
CTTCGGGCTCGGCGTCGCCCTCGTCCTCCCGCGCGCCGATCCTGAGCCCGCTCGCCCCGGCCGTAATTGGCACCGTTTCGCCGTCATGCACCTCGCCGCCCAGAATCATCTCGGCGAGCGGGTCCTGCACGGCTTTCTGGATCACGCGTTTCAGCGGCCGGGCGCCGTAGGCCGGGTCGTAGCCCTTGTCGGCCAGCCAGGCGCGGGCCTTGGGGTCGAGGTCGAGCCGAATCTTGCGGTCTTCCAGCAGCCGGGCGAGCCGGGCGAACTGGATGTCGACGATGGCCGCCATGTCCTCGCGCCGCAGCCGGTGGAACAGGATGATCTCGTCCACGCGGTTCAGGAACTCCGGCCGGAAATGGCCGCGCACCACGCCCATCACCTCCTCGCGCACCTTGGCCACGTCCTCGCCCTCCTTTTGCAGGGAGAGGTATTCGGACCCGAGGTTCGAGGTCATGATGATCAGCACGTTGCGGAAATCGACCGTCCGGCCCTGCCCGTCCGTGAGCCGTCCGTCATCGAGCACCTGGAGCAAGACGTTGAACACGTCCGGATGCGCCTTCTCGATCTCATCGAACAGCACCACCTGGTAGGGCCGGCGCCGCACGGCTTCGGTCAGCGCCCCGCCTTCCTCGTAGCCGACGTAGCCGGGGGGCGCCCCGATCAGCCGGGCGACCGAGTGCTTCTCCATGTATTCGGACATGTCGATCCGAACCATGGCCGTCTCGTCGTCGAACAGGAAGCTCGCCAGCGCCTTGGTCAGCTCGGTCTTGCCGACGCCGGTCGGCCCCAGGAACATGAAGGAGCCGATCGGCCGGTGCGGGTCCTGCAAGCCGGCGCGGGCGCGGCGCACCGCGGTCGAGACCGAGCGCACCGCCTCGGCCTGGCCCACCACGCGCTTCGACAAGGCCTCCTCCATGTGGAGCAGCTTCTCGCGCTCGCCTTCCAGCAGCTTGTCGACCGGCACGCCCGGCCAGCGGGACACGACCTGCGCCACATGGTCCGCCGTCACCGCCTCGTCGACCAGCGCTTCGCCGCCCTTGGCCTCGACCTCGGCGAGCTTCTTCTCGAGGTCGGGGATGACCCCATAGGCGAGCTCGCCGGCCCGCTGGTATTCGCCCCGGCGCTGCGCCTGGACGAGTTCGTTGCGCGCGGCCTCGAGTTGCTCCTTGAGCTTCTGGGCCGAGCCGAGCTTGTCCTTTTCGGCCCGCCAGCGCACGGTCAGCGCGTCCGACTGCTCCTGGATGTTGTCGAGTTCGGCTTCGAGCTTTTGCAGCCGGTCGCGCGAGGCCTGGTCGCTCTCCCGCTTCAGGGCCTCCTGCTCGATCTTGAGCTGGATGATGCGCCGGTCGAGCTCGTCGAGTTCCTCGGGCTTCGAATCGACCTGCATGCGCAGGCGCGAGCCCGCCTCGTCGACGAGGTCGATGGCCTTGTCGGGCAGGAATCGGTCGGCGATGTAGCGGTTCGACAGCGTCGCGGCGGCGACGATGGCCGCATCGGTGATCCGCACGCCGTGGTGCAGCTCGTATTTCTCCTTGAGGCCGCGCAGGATCGAGATCGTATCCTCGACGGTCGGCTCGGACACGAAGACCGGCTGGAACCGCCGTGCCAGGGCGGCGTCCTTTTCGACGTGCTTGCGGTATTCGTCGAGCGTGGTCGCGCCGATGCAATGCAATTCGCCCCGCGCCAGCGCGGGTTTGAGCAGGTTCGACGCGTCCATGGCGCCGTCGGCCTTGCCGGCCCCGACGAGCGTGTGCATCTCGTCGATGAACAGGATGATGCCGCCCGCCGCGGCCGTGACCTCGTTGAGCACCGCTTTCAGCCGCTCCTCGAATTCGCCGCGGTATTTCGCGCCGGCGATCAGCGCCCCCATGTCGAGGGCGAGCAGCTTCTTGTCGTTGAGGCTCTCGGGCACGTCGCCGTTGACGATGCGCAGCGCCAAGCCCTCGACGATGGCGGTCTTGCCGACGCCGGGCTCGCCGATCAGCACCGGGTTGTTCTTGGTGCGGCGCGACAGCACCTGGATCGAGCGGCGGATCTCCTCGTCCCGGCCGATCACCGGATCGAGCTTGCCGGCACGCGCCGCCTCGGTGAGGTCGCGGGCGTATTTCTTGAGTGCGTCATAGGCGTTCTCGGCCGAGGCGCTGTCGGCCGTGCGGCCCTTGCGCAGATCCTCGATCGCCGCGTTGAGCACCTGCGGCGTGACCCCGGCCTGGTCGAGGATGCGACCGGCTTCGGTGCCCTTGTCCATCGCCAGCGCCAGCAAGAGCCGCTCGACGGTGACAAAACTGTCGCCGGCCTTCTGGGCGATCTTTTCGGCCTGGTCGAACAGCCGCGCGGTGCCGGGCGCGAGGTACAACTGCCCTGCCCCGCCGCCAGCCACCTTGGGCAGCTTGGCGAGAGCCGCTTCCACGAGCTGCAGCGCCTCGCGCGACCGGCCCCCCGCCTTGTCGATCAGCCCGGACGCAAGACCTTCCGGGTCGTCGAGCAACACCTTGAGCACGTGTTCGGGCGTGAATTGCTGATGCCCCTCGCGCAGGGCCAGCGCCTGGGCCGATTGAACGAAGCCGCGGGCTCGTTCGGTAAACTTCTCGAAATTCATCTGTTCTTCCTCCATGGCTCCCCACGTCCCGAAGCGGCGCGGATCAGCCCACAAAGCCCGGCCCGCAAGGCGACCGGCTGTGGCTTATTTGGGATTTTCCGACCGGGATGCCAGGGGCTTACGGCCGGAGGGATGTGGTTTTTGGCCGCCTTGATCCGGTCGGAACGCAACCGAAACAGCTTGCTTCTCGTGCCTCAGTAGGGAAAATTCGCGCAACCGACAGGACGGGCCCGATGAGCGACGAACCGGACAACATCGTTCTGCGCTATCTGCGGCGCATGGATGAAAAGATTGACGGCCTGCGCGACGACATGCGTGAGGTCAAGACTCGTCTGGGTCTCCTGGAACAGCAATATGCGTCCCTTTCGAGCCGCGTCGACCGGATCGAACACCGACTGGACCGCATCGAGAAGCGCCTCGACCTCGTCGAGGCGTGAAGGAGCCCTACCGATCAGAAGGCCCCGATGAAGTCGCGCTTGCCGAGTTCGACGCCGTTATGGCGGAGGATGTCGTAGGCCGTCGTCAGGTGGAAGTAAAAGTTGGGGAGTGGGGGGGGGGGCGGGTGGGGGGGGGGGTGGGGGGTCGGGGG
>CAXUIE010000395.1:0-3180 GCA_964250825.1 uncultured Acidisphaera sp.
CCCCGGTGATGCCTTTCACCACGGCGTCCTGCTCCGGCCCGGGCGGCAAGACCTCCCGGTTCCAGGCGATCGCCGGCGCTGTGGTGGCACTCATCGCATTACTCCCACTCAAGGGCGCCCTTGCGCCACTCGTAGATGAAGCCGACCGTCAGCACGCCAAGGAACCCCATCATGGAGAGAAACCCGAACAAGCCGATGGCGGACAAGCTGACCGCCCACGGGAAGAGAAACGCGACTTCCAGGTCGAAGATGATGAACAGGATCGCGACCAGGTAGTATCGCACATCGAAGCGCCGCCGCGCGTCGTCGAACGGCTCGAACCCGCACTCGTAAGCCGATACCTTCTCGGCATATGGCTTCTGCTGACCGGCTAGCAATGAGGCGCCGACCATCGCAATGGCGATGACGCCGGCGATCACCATGAATACTAGAATAGGAAAATAGTCCGCCAGCACTGACTGCATTTGTTCCCGACCGTCCCGCTCCGCGGCGAACCGCCTTGCCGCGCTGCTCTCTGTCGCGCTGCAACACGGTCGGGACACTAGCCCCAACCTGTTCCCATCGCCAATAGGTGGCCGCCGCTCAGGCAAATGGCGCGAGTGACGGGGCTCGAACCCGCGACCTCCGGCGTGACAGGCCGGCGCTCTAACCAACTGAGCTACACCCGCAGCAGGCGGCAGCGTTTAAGGCCGGGGACTAGGTGCGTCAATGGGCGGTGACGGGATCGAACCGCCGACCCTCTCGGTGTAAACGAGACGCTCTACCGCTGAGCTAACCGCCCGCTGACACCCCTTCACCCGGCCCTCTCCCCAGAAGGGGAGAGGGGAAGCGAGTTAATGAGGCAGCGACGCCCCGGCCGGCTCCGGCGCGGCCGGGGTCACCGGCTCCGGCGGCTCGGACCACTCGATCGCCTCCGGCTTCCGAGCCAGGGCCTGGGCGATCACCTCGTCGACGTCGGACACCGGGATCAGCTTGAGATGCTTTTTCACGTTGTCCGGTATCTCGGCGATGTCCTTCTCGTTTTCCTTCGGAATGAACACCGTCGTAATCCCGGCGCGCAGCGCCGCCAGCAGCTTCTCCTTCAGTCCGCCGATCGGCAGCACCCGACCGCGCAAGGTGATCTCGCCGGTCATCGCGATGTCACGACGCACGGGGATGCCGGTAAGCACGCTGACGATGCTCGTCGCCATGGCGATGCCAGCCGACGGGCCATCCTTAGGCGTCGCGCCCTCGGGCACGTGGACGTGAATGTCCCGCTTCTCGAACACGGTCGGCTTGATGCCGAATCGGACCGCCCGGCTGCGCACGTAGCTGAGCGCGGCGGAGACGCTTTCCTGCATCACATCGCCGAGCTTGCCGGTGTGCTTGACGTTACCCTTGCCCGGCAGCAGCACGCTTTCGATGGTCAGAATCTCGCCGCCCACCTCCGTCCAGGCAAGGCCGGTGACGACGCCGACCATGTCCTCCGCCTCCGTTTCGCCGAAGCGGAACCGGCGCACCCCGGCGTACTTGTCGAGGTTCTTGCGGGTGATGGCGACCTTCTTGGCCTTCTTGCTGACAATCTCCTTGACCACCTTGCGGGCCAGGTTGGCGATCTCGCGTTCAAGCGAGCGGACGCCGGCCTCGCGGGTATAGTAGCGAATCACGTCCCGCAGCGCATCCTCGGTGAGAGACCACTCGTCGGGCTTGAGCCCGTTCGCCTCGGATTGCTTGGCGATCAGGTGCCGCTTGGAAATCTCGACCTTTTCATCCTCCGTGTAGCCCGGGATGCGAATGATTTCCATTCGGTCCATCAGCGGCTGCGGCATCCGCAAGCTGTTGGCCGTGGTCACGAACATCACGTCCGACAGGTCGTAGTCGACCTCGAGGTAATGGTCGTTGAACGTGCTGTTCTGCTCGGGGTCGAGCACCTCCAGCAGCGCAGAGGACGGATCGCCGCGCCAATCGGCGCCCAGCTTGTCGATCTCGTCCAGCAGGAACAGCGGATTGGACGTCTTGGCCTTCTTCATGCCTTGCACGACCTTGCCCGGCATGGAGCCGATATAGGTCCGGCGATGGCCGCGGATCTCGGCCTCGTCGCGCACGCCGCCCAACGACATGCGCACGAAGTTTCGCCCCGTCGCCTTGGCGATCGACTTGCCAAGCGAGGTCTTGCCCACGCCGGGCGGCCCGACCAGGCACAGGATGGGGCCGCGAATCTTCGGGCTGCGCGACTGGACGGCCAAATATTCGAGGATGCGTTCCTTGACCTTCTCAAGGCCGTAGTGGTCGGCGTCCAGCACCTTCTCCGCCTCCACCACGTCGTTGCGGACCTTGCTGCGCTTTCTCCAGGGAATCGACAGCATCCAGTCGAGATAGTTGCGCACCACCGTCGACTCGGCGCTCATCGGGCTCATGGTGCGGAGCTTCTTGAGCTCCGCCATCGCCTTCTCGCGGGCCTCCTTGGAAAGCTTGGTCTTCTTGATCCTAGCCTCGAGCTCGGCCGTCTCGTCCTTGCCGTCCTCGCCCTCGCCCAGCTCCTTCTGGATCGCCTTGAGCTGCTCGTTCAGGTAGTACTCGCGCTGGGTCTTCTCCATCTGCCGCTTGACGCGGTTGCGGATGCGCTTCTCCACCTGGAGCACGCCGATCTCGCTTTCCATGTGGGCGAACACCCGCTCCAGCCGCTCGCCCACCCGCGCCGCCTCCAGCAGTTCCTGCTTCTCGGCGATCTTGAGGTTGAGGTGCGAGGAGATGGTGTCGGCGAGCCGGCTCGGCTCCTCGATCTGGTTCAGAGAAACCAGGACCTCGGGAGCGATCTTCTTGTTCAGCTTGATATACTGCTCAAACTGGCCAACGACGGTGCGGCCGAGAGCGTCAAGCTCCTTGGCCTCTCCCTCCTCGTCGGGCATCGCCTCGGTGAACGCCTCGAAATACGAGTCGGTCTCCTTGAAACCGGTGATGCGGGCGCGGCGGCCTCCCTCGACCAACACCTTCACCGTGCCGTCCGGCAGCTTCAGCAACTGGAGGATCGTGGACACCGTGCCGACCCGGTAGATGTCGGCGGGTTCGGGATCGTCCTGCGACGCGTTCTTCTGGGCGACCAGCAGGATCTGCTTGTCCTCCTTCATCACCGCCTCAAGCGCCCGCACCGACTTCTCACGGCCGACGAACAGCGGCACGATCATGTGCGGGAAAACGACG
>CAXUIE010000396.1:0-3157 GCA_964250825.1 uncultured Acidisphaera sp.
CGCGAGCACGGGCCATACCGGCCCTGATGGAGGCAGATAGACCAGCCGGTCGTACTTGCCGTCCGTGCCCCTCAAGAGCGAGGCGCGGGCCGCGATCGGCGCGGTTCCGGCCCCTTCCGGGCAGCCAGGACGGCTGCGCGCTGACGAGCAAACCGCGGCTACTTGCCGGGAGGCAGGTTGCGGCTTGCCTTGTCCGCGGGCGGCGGGTTGGCCGGGCCGCCGGCGCCGGTTTCCACCGTAATCCCTTCGTTGCGCGCGACCAGCCGAGGAATGCTGCAATCGTTCAGCTTGTCGCGCGACATGGTCTTGCCGTTGTTGAACTTGATCTCGATCCGGTCCAGGCACTCGGCTTGCTGGAACATGAAGTTCTCCGACAGCTGAGGCCGGATTGGCCCTGCCTTGGTCACCGCGATGTCCTTGCCCTTGGTCGTGTAGGCGTGCGCTTCAACGATCGTTTCGTCGGTCTCGTTCTTGAGCGAGAAGTCGCGCAGGGTTTGCGACGATTGCTCGGCGTGCGGCGCCTCGGCCGCGCGCGACGCCGCGCCGAGCGGAAACGCCGCGAGCCCGGCCGCGACAATCAACCATCGATGGTGGGTCCGCATCGTTTCCGTTCCTCTTTGGCCGCGAAGTACAAACGCCGCGTTGCCGGGTAGGTTCGGAGGCGTGCGGGATGACCGGCCGCCGTTACGCCTGGAACAGCCGGTTCCACGCATCAAGCGCGGCGATCTTGTAAGCCTCCGCGAGGGTCGGATAGTTGAAGGTGTTCTCAATGAAGTAGTCGAGCGTGCCGCCGAGGTTCAGCACGGCTTGGCCGATGTGGACGAGTTCGGTCGCTCCCTCGCCCACGATGTGAACGCCGAGCAGGCGGCGATTCTCGAGCGCGAAGATCATTTTCATCATCCCCGCGCCGAGGCCCATGATGTGGCCGCGCGAGGTTTCCCTGAATCGCGCGACGCCGCACTCGTACGGGATCGCGCGCTTGCGCACCTCCTCCTCGCTCAGCCCCACCGTGGAAATCTCCGGCACCGAGTAGATGCCGTACGGGAAGAACTCGGGCGCCGGGGGCATCCGTATGCCGAACGCGTGGCACGCCGCGATGCGGCCCTGCTCCATCGACGTGGAGGCGAGGCTCGGAAACCCCACCACGTCGCCCGCAGCGTAGATGTGCTTGGCGGCGGTTTGAAACGTCTTGCCGTCCACCTTGAGCCGCCCGCGCGAGTCCGTCGCGAGCCCGCAGGCTCCGAGGTTGAGCGTGTTGGTCGCGCCCGCGCGGCCCGCCGCGTAGAGCAGCATCTCCGACCGGACGCGCCGGCCGCTTTCGAGCACCGTGACTGGCCAGCCGCCGTCGGTTTCGATGCGCTCCACCTTGGAGCCGAAGCGGATGGTGATGCCACGGTCGCGCAGCTGATGGAGGAAGTCATCGACCAGCTCATGGTCGATGAAGTCGAGAAATGTCGGCCGCGCTTCGACCAGCGACACGCTTACGTCGAGCGCGCTGAAGATGGTGGCGTACTCCACCCCGATCACCCCGGCGCCGATCACCGTGAGGCTGCGCGGCAATCGGCCAATGTCCGCGATGTCGTCGCTGTCGACCACCCGGACGCCATCGAACGGCACGTCGTCCGGGCGATGTGGCCGGGTGCCCACCGCGATCAGGAACTTGTCCGCCTCGAACAGCCGCACGTCGCCCGAATTGGTCGTCACCGACACACGGTGCGGGTCGAGAAACGTCGCGGTCCCGGTGACGGAGCTCACCGCGTTGCGGGCGAACTGGTGCTCGAGCACGTCCACCTCGTGGTCGAGCGTCATGTGCAACCGGGCCATCAAGTCCTTGGCCTCGATGTCCTTCTTGACGCGATAGGCCCTGCCGTAGAAGCCGCGCTCGCGCCAGCCGGTCAGGTTGAGCACGGTTTCCCGCAAGGTCTTGGACGGGATGGTGCCGGTATGCACCGACACGCCGCCCACTCGCCGGCCTTTCTCGACCACCAGCACCCGCTTGCCGAGCTTGGCGGCCTGGATCGCCGCGCGACGGCCGGACGGTCCGCTGCCGATGACGATGAAATCGAACGCGGCCACGGCCGCCCCGCTGGACGCGGACGACGCGGGAGCTGCCAGGGAAGAGGCGCGCTCGGCCGCGATGTCGGACGAGCGGGCGCCGTCGGCCATCGCCTGGTCCCTCCAGCAGTTCGCGAGTTGATCTAGCAAGAAGCGCGCCTCCACCCGCCGTCTTTCCCGGCGTCAGACAGGCAGGATCGCACCGGAACGCGAAGGATTTGTTACCCGACGGCGCGGGATATGGCTGGGGCGGGAGGATTCGAACCTCCGCATGGCGGAATCAAAATCCGCTGCCTTACCACTTGGCGACGCCCCATGCGCCGGCGGGTGATAGGTCGTGCGAAGCGGGCCGTCCAGTCAAACCCGGTCAACGCGCGAGACCGCCGCCCCAGCACCACCAATCCGGTCGGATCAAGGCGCGCGCCGCCCCGGCCGCTTCTTCCGCTGAGGCGAACAGCCCGAAACAGGTCGCCCCCGAACCGCTCATGCGCGCGAGAAGACACCCTCGCGTTCCGCGCAAGGCGGCCAGCACGGCGCGGACCGGTGGGCAGACCGCGATCGCGGGCGGTTCAAGGTCGTTGCCATGTCGCGCCATGTCGTCGGCCAGCGCCGCTGCGTCCGGCCATCCGGGAGCCAGCGCCGCGGGCGGCGAGAATGGGCCGGAGCGGGCGCGAAACACCGCCGCCGTCGCGACCGGCACGCCCGGGTTCACCAGCACGAGCCCGCACGTCGGCAGAGCGGGCACGGGCCCTAGGCGATCGCCGATCCCGCCCATCCGCGCCGGCCAACCCGCGAAGCACACCGGAACGTCCGCACCCAGCGTGCGCGCGAGGTCGAGGCTGGGTGTCACGCCCCAAAGCCGGGCGAGCAAGCGGAGGCAGGCCGCCGCGTCGGCCGAGCCGCCGCCGAGGCCGGAGGCGATCGGGAGGTGCTTCGTTAGCGTGAGGCGCACCGACGCCGCCCGGCCGTGCGCACGCGCGAGCGCCCGGGCGGCGTGCAGCACGAGGTTGTCGGGTTCGGCTGAAAGTGCGAGAGCGAACGGCCCGTCCAGGGCGAGCGACAGGGAGGCGGCTGGTTCGGCCCGAAGCACGTCGCCCACGTC
>CAXUIE010000397.1:0-3154 GCA_964250825.1 uncultured Acidisphaera sp.
CTGCTCGACCCAGGTTCGCGCCCAAAGCTGCTCGAACTCGGCAACGACCGGACCTTCGATGCGCACGTCGGTATCGCGCCACGCCATCCGGTCGGGGTCGGTGGACGTGCCGCCCTTGCGATTGAGGTAGGCAGCCGTGACGTTCACGCCGCCGGTGATGACGATCGCCCCATCGACGACGAGCAGTTTGCGGTGATCGCGCCGGTTGACATCCAGGTCGATCTTTCCGTCCTGACCGAGCGGGTTATACGCCAACACCTTCGCCCCGGAGCGGCGCAGCCGCTCGAACAAGGCAGCATTCTCAGCCATCGAACCCCAACCGTCATAGATCAAGTGAACTTGCACGCCCTGCGCGCTTTTTCGCGTCAACAGATCCGCGAACTGCGCCGCGGCGGCGGTGTCGAACTGATAGCTTTCCATGTCGATCCGCCGTGTCGCCCCCGCGATCGCGGCCTTCATCGCGGCATAGGTCGCTGGGCCGTCGCGCAGCAGCACGACATCGTTGCCGGGGATGAACGGCAGGCGCTCGAAACGGCTGCTGATCCGCGTCAAGCGCGCGATCGATCCTTGCTCGGTCGGCGGAGCGGTCGCGGCGAGCGTCTTGGGATCGATGTGCGAGGGCGCCGCGCAGGCGAACAACACAAGCGAGAGCGCCAATAGAATGGCGATGCGTGCAATCATGGCGATGCGCTTTTGGCCCGGCTTGAACGTTGTAGAATCCATGCCGAACCGTTCGGGCCGAACTCGGCCGAATTTGCGGAGCCGGGATGGCGAAACCGAGGCGGCGCGGGCCGGTGCGATCCTTGGGGGAAAAACGAGTGCGATAGTCGGCATGTTGCGCGGCCGTGTCGGTTGTGCAGCTTGCGTTATGCCGGCCGCGCCTTGCCGCAACGTGAACGGGTGGAACAATTGCCGGCGCGGTCACGTCGACGAGTTTGATCGTTGTCGAGAGTGTTGGTGAGATTGCTCCAACCGGCGGCTCAGATTGTATGACCATGCTCCCGGACGACATCGACATCCGCCTCCCGCCCGAACGCTCGGTTCCTCGCCTTTTTCGGCTTTCCGCTCCATCCGGGCTACGGACGGGGTTAAGCAGGGCACCAGGGACAGGGTGACGGCGAGGTTGAGTGCTGCCCGCGCGGCGTAGGCATTGGATCTGGCGACGCCGAGCGTGTCGGCCACGACCTTCACCGGGAAACGCCCGGTGACGGCGACGGAACCAACCTCCAGAGCTCGGCCCACTCCGCATGCGCGGGCGCGGCTGAGCGGCCGACATGTTTGCGGACGCGGAACGCCGAGCCGGCCGGATCGTTGGCGATGCGAACGCACGGCCGCTTTGGGCCGCAATCATGGGGCGTCCTGCTGATGAGCCATTCCAATCCCGATCCCAAGGATCCTACGGCGCCTGCGCTGCCCGACAGCAGCCGCCTCCCGCACGCGCCCTATCACCAGGTCCTCACCGGCCAGCCCGCGCTCGTCACCGGCGCCAACTCGGGCATCGGCAAGGCGGTCGCCCTTGGGTTGGCGCAAGCGGGAGCGGACGTCGTGGTGAACTATGTCACCCATCCCGAGACCGCGGAGGAGGTAGCCCACCAGATCGAGGGTCTAGGCCGCAAGGCGATCGCGCTTAAAGCCGACGTCAGCAAGGAGGACGATGTCGAGCGTATGTTCGCGGACGCCATCGCGCATTTTGGCACCTTGCACGTGGTGGTCAGCAATGCCGGCCTGCAACGGGACTCCGTGTTCGACGCGATGACGTTGGAGCAATGGAACACCGTCATCGGAGTGAACCTGACCGGTCAGTTTCTCTGCGCGCGCGCGGCGATCCGCGAGTTCAAGCGACGCGGCGTTGTCGCCGCGATCTCACGCGCCGCCGGCAAGATCATCTGCATGAGCTCGGTTCACCAGCAGATCCCCTGGGCCGGCCACGCCAACTACGCCGCGTCGAAGGGCGGGGTGATGTTGCTCATGAAGAGTGTCGCGCAAGAAGTGGCGCCACACTTCATCCGGGTGAACAGCATCGCGCCGGGTGCTATTCGTACCCCTATCAACACCGCGGCCTGGGACACGCAAACTGCCTACGCCGACCTCATGACCCTTGTGCCGTATAAGCGAATCGGTGAGCCGGATGACATCGCTCAAGCTGCGGTGTGGCTGGCGTCCGATGCCGCCGATTACGTCACCGGCGCCACGCTGTTTGTTGACGGCGGGATGACGCTCTATCCCGGCTTCGCCACGGGTGGCTGATCCGGGCGATATGCTGGCCCGTCCGCTTTCTGCTTGCCCGTTCATCGAGCCCCTGCGGCTGCGGACCATCTCCTTGACATGCGAGCGGGCGGACGAGAGGAAGTGCGTATAGGCCGACCACAAGAGTGTCGTGGAACGGCGAGCCTGTTATAGAACCCCGGCATGGCATCTCTCCTCACCCTTGCAATCGACGTCGGCGGCACCCGGCTGAAGGCCGGGGTGCTCGACCCGGGCGGCACCTTCGTCGCCGGTCCGGCACGGGCCGACACGCCGCACCCCGGCGGCCCGGAAGCCGTGCTGGCGGCGCTCGCCGGGATCATCGAGCCGCTCGGCCCCTATCAGCGGATCAGCATCGGCTTCCCCGGCATGGTGCGGGACGGCAAGGTGCGCACCGCGCCAAACCTAGGCACGCCGGCCTGGGCCGGGTTCGCGCTCGCCGACGCGGCGGCCAAGCGGTTCGACGCGCCGGCCCGCTTGCTCAACGACGCCACCGTGCAAGGGCTCGGAGTGATCGAAGGCAGCGGGCTCGAATGCGTGATAACGCTCGGCACCGGCTTCGGCTTCGCGCTGTTCGACGGCGGACGGATGGCCCCGCATCTCGAAATCGGCCAGCACATCGTGCGCGGCAAGAAAACCTATGATGAGTATCTCGGCACGCACGAGTTGGGCCGAATCGGCGTCAAGCGGTGGAACAAGCGCGTTGGCCGCGCCATCGCGGCACTCGACACCTTGATCAGCTACGACGCGCTGCTGATTGGCGGCGGCAACGCCAAGCACATTCAAACGGCGCTGCCGCCGAAGGCGCGGATCGTTGCCAACGAGGCGGGGATCACCGGCGGCGTCCGGCTATGGGACAGCAAGCTCGATGACGCGTTCCCGCCGACCGCGACGCCCGCCGCTCCCGCGC
>CAXUIE010000398.1:0-3140 GCA_964250825.1 uncultured Acidisphaera sp.
GGGGGCAGGCATCCAACCCCAACGCCCGTGGATTTCCGCCCAGCGGCCGTAGTGGAACGGGGCGAAGCCCCAAGGCGCGCTGTCCACCCAGGTCCATCCCCAGGGCGCCACATAGGCCCACTGCCCCTGCCGGTAGGGCACCCAGCCCGCCTGAACGCGCGGAAACCAGACCGGGCCGTAGTACGGCGACGATTGCCAGCCGCCGTAGGCGGCGAGGTCCTCCGCCCCCGTCATGCCCGCGACCACGGCCGGCGCGGCAAGGACGGAGCGGGACAGGGTCGAAGCCGGCTGGCAAGCGGTTGCGAGGAAATCAGTATGCCCCGCGGCCGTCACTTCGGCTTGCAACGTGTCGGTGCCGCTAACGACGCCCGTCTGGCCGGCCGTCAAACGCAGGTCGACCCCGGTTCCCCGCAGTTCCGCGTCTCCCGCGAGCACCGTGACGCGGGTGGGATGATCGGTGTCGCCCGCCGACACGCCATAGCGGCCGGGGGTGCGGATCGTGACCGCCCCTCGCGGCGTGCGCACGACCACCAGTTGACTATCCGCGAGCTGGCGCACCAACACGCAGGCGTCTCCTTGCGGCTCGGTCGCGAACAGGGCGCGCTCGTCGAGGGCATCGACGTCGAGTTCGGTCGACGGGCCGAGCACGACGCGCGCGCCCGGCACCTCGACCACCGCCTCCGATCGCGGCTCGGTCCAGAACGCCATGCCGGTGGCCACGGGAACATTGACCGATGCCGCGTCCCACTGCTCGGCATCCGGCGCGTGGAAAGACACGGTGCCGCTGGTTTTCGCCAAGCGGCCGACCCGCGTCGGCGGGTCCGCTTCCTGTCCTGGCCGTCCGGCATCGGAAGCAGCCGGCTGGGCGGCCGCGCCGTTGAGCGACATCGGCGCGGCCTGAACGCCGAGAACAATGACGGCGGAAAGCGGCCAAAGGAGGATCGGACGCACAGGAATGTTCCCAAAACGTTGGCGAAACCTTCCACCAAAACATGACGGAAGAATGACTGGCCCCGGCAGGAGCCGCGATCCAAGCGTTCCCGGCTTGCCGCCCTCCACCACAAGAATTTGCGTTCGCTAGTTCTGCTGCCCGACCAGGCGGCTCACCATCCACGCCGCCGCAGGACCAGGCGGATGCAGCAGGCGCCACGCTACGCTCATGGGCAAACTCGCCCTGCGACCCAGTCGTATCAATCGCAACTTCCCGCTCGCCAGATCTTCCTCGACGATGTGGCGCGGCATGTTGCCCCAGCCGAGGCCCGCCCGCAGCATCGCGTGCTTCGCCCCGAGATCTCCCAACCGCCACGTGCGGCTGCCCAGCACGCCGTAGTCACGATTGCCGGTCATCCCCGACCGGTCCGTGAGCACCAGCTGCACGTGGTCGCGCAACGCGTCGGGCGGGATTTCGCCGTCGAACCGCGCCAGTGGATGATCGGGAGTCACAACCGGAAGCAGCTCGACCGAAAGCAGCGGCCGCCGGACCAGATTGTCGGACTCGCTGAAAAAGTCGGGCAGTAAGCCAAGCACGCAGGTGCCGTTCAACACGAGCTGCGTCGCGGCCCCCAGCGCCTCCACGTAAAGCCGCGTCGTGACGCCGGGATAGCGCCGGCTGAACTCGTGCAGCGCCTCGACGATGGGCGGCATCGGAAACAACGCCTCGACCGCCAAGGTGAGCTCTCCTTCCAGCCCGCCGGCGACGCTGCGCGCTTGCGCGCGCAGGCTGGCGGCCTCCTCGACGAGCCGCCGCGCCCTGGGCAGCAGCGTCCGTCCGGCCTCGGTCAGGGACGGCCGGTAGCCGTCGCGATCGAACAGGTCGACGCCGAGCTGCGCTTCCAACCGTTGGATGGCATGGGTTACGGCGGATTGCGCCCGGCCCAGCGACCGGGCCGCGCCAGAAAAGCTGCCATGCTCGATAACGGAAAGCAGCACCTGTACCTGGTCGAGCGTTAGGCCGTCCACGAACTCCATCTACTCAGTCGATGGACATGATGCAAGATTTGCCGCTGTTTTCGTGGGTGAACGCGGTGTAGGACTGCTTCGATTCGACCTTGCGAAATCCCGGAGAACAACATGACTCGGTTTTATTCAGCGGCGGTTGTCGGTGCGTGCCTTCTGCTCCCCGCCAGCACGGCGTTGGCGCAAGGCGGCAACCGCGACCCGGCGAAGGTGGAAGCGGGCACGTACGCGCTCGACCCGTATCACACGCAGGTCGAGTTCGGCGTCATGCACATGGGATTCACGCCGTACTATGGGCGGTTCTCGGACGCGTCCGGCAAACTCGTCCTGTCACCGCACAACCCAGCCGAAAGCAAGCTCGATGTGACCATACCGGCCGCCTCGATCTCGACCACGAGCGACAAGCTCAATGGCGAGCTGAAGAGCGATCAATGGCTGGATGTCCAGAAATTTCCCGACATCACCTTTCGCTCCACGCAGGTTACGCCGACGGGGGCCGGCAACGCGAAGGTCTCCGGCAATCTCACCCTGCATGGCGTGACGCGACCGGTGACTCTCGATGTGCATTTCGTTGGCGCGGGCACCAATCCGCTCAACAAGCACTACACCGTCGGCTTCAGCGCGACGGGCCAGATCAACCGCAGCGAGTTCGGGGTGACCAAATACGTGCCGCTCGTCGGCGACGAGTTGAAGATCACCCTGAGCGGCGCGTTCGAGCAGCAGGGCTAGCTGCGCGCCGGGACCAAATGGTGCGCGCGGATCGATATACGAGCGTCGCGATCCTGCTTCATTGGCTGATCGCGATCGGCGTCGTCGTCTTGATCGTGCTTGGCATAATCATGACGAATGCGCCGATCACGCCATCGCGCCGGTTCGGGCTCTACCAACTGCACAAATCCGTCGGCATCACTGTTCTGGCCGTCATGCTGGCGCGCGTGGCCTGGCGCGCCACGCACCCGCCGCCCAGCCTCCCCAACTCGACGCCCGCCGCCGAGCGCCGCCTCGCGCACGGCGCGCACCTGCTGCTGTACACGCTCCTGATCGCCATGCCGCTGATCGGCTGGGCCGTCGTGTCCGCGTCACCATTCAATATCCCGACCGTGCTCTACGGCGTTCTCCCTTGGCCGCACTTGCCGGTGCTTTCCAGCCTGCACGACAAGGCGCCGGTGGAGGCAGTGCTCAGC
>CAXUIE010000399.1:0-1806 GCA_964250825.1 uncultured Acidisphaera sp.
ACGACGCTGCGCGACGATCAGATCATCGTCTATCAGGTGCCGCAGCCCGAGCCGTTGTCGCGCCTGGAGCCGAGCCGGGCGGAAACCTGCCGCCTGCACGCCCTCGCCGATTACGGGCTGATGCAGGTGAAGCTCTACGAGGACATCGCCCGGCTCGGCCAAGTGTCGATCAGCTACGATTATCCGGTGATGGTGAACGGGCGCTATCTCACCTCCCCGAGCCCGATCCCCGCCTTCGACAATCCCAAGCTGCACAGGATGCCCGCACTCCAGCTGTTCGGGGCCGGGCGCGAGAAGCGCATCTACGCCATCCCGCCCTACACGGACGTCCGCTCGCTCGACTTCGACGACCGTCCGTTCCGCGCCGGGCGCGCCCCGCACGCCTGCGGGCTGTGCGGTGCCAACGACAGCTATCTTGACGAGGTGGTGACGGACGACCGGGGCGGCCGGTTGTTCGTTTGCTCCGACACCGACTATTGCGAAACCCGGCGCGGTCGCCGCGATGGATGACGCCGCACTCCTGTCGGCCCGCGGCCTGTCGCTTGCGTTCGGGCCGATCCGCGCGCTCGACGAGGTTGGTTTCGACCTATGGCTTGGCGAGGTGCTGGCCGTGGTCGGCGAGTCTGGCTCGGGCAAGACGAGCCTGCTCAACGTCGCCGCCGGCCAGCTCCGCCCGGATGCGGGCGCGGTGGTGTATCGCGACCCGGACGGCGCGCGGCACGACGTCCACGCGATGCCGGCGCCGGCGCTGTGTCGGCTGCACCGCTCGGATTGGGGCTTCGTCCATCAGGACCCGCGCGGCAATCTCCGCATGAGTGTCACCGCCGGCGGCAACGTGGGCGAGCGCCTGATGGCGCAGGGTGCCCGGCATTACGGGAGTATCCGCGAGCAGGCGATCACCTGGCTCGAGCAGGTGGAGATCGACCCCGCGCGCATCGACGACCTGCCGCGGACGTTCAGCGGCGGGATGCTGCAACGCTTGCAGATCGCGCGCACCCTGGTCACCCATCCGCGCCTCGTGTTCATGGACGAGCCGACCGGCGGCCTCGACGTGTCGGTGCAGGCGCGGCTGCTCGATCTCATCCGCACTCTCGTGGTCCGGCTCGGCATCGCGGTGATTCTAGTCACGCACGACATCGCCGTCGCCCGGCTGCTCGCGCACCGCATCTTGGTCATGCAAGGCGGCCGCGTGGTGGAAACGGGGCTCACCGACCAGGTGCTCGACGATCCGCAGCACCCCTACACGCAATTGCTGGTCAGCTCGGTGCTGGCCGCGTGATCGTCCTCAAGGTCGAGGGGGTGAGCAAGCACTTCACCTTGCACCTGCAGGGCGGCGTTCGCATCCCCGTGCTGCGCGACGTCCGCTTCGACCTCTGGCGAGGCGAATGCCTGGCGCTAGCCGGGCCGTCCGGCGCGGGGAAATCGACGTTGTTGCGCAGCCTTTACGGCAACTACCGCGCCGAGGCTGGCCGCATCCTGGTAACGCACGACGGAGCCACCGTCGACCTCGCGAGCGCGCCCCCCCGCGCGGTGCTCGCGGTTCGCGCCTCGACGGTCGGGTATGTCAGCCAGTTCCTCCGCGTGGTGCCGCGCGTGGCGGCGCGCGAGATCGTGGCGGAAGGGGCGCGGTGCCAGCCGCCCGAGCAGGCCCGGCAGGCCGCCGCCGAAGTACATGCGGTTCTTCACCAGCCCGCCCACCTGCACCGTCCACGGCCGCGTGTGGAGCGTGTGCGCGTTCTTCGCCGGCTCATCCTTGTCCGTGCCGAACTCGTAGAAGTTATTGAACGTCGTCGCGCGGCTATACGG
>CAXUIE010000399.1:1816-3125 GCA_964250825.1 uncultured Acidisphaera sp.
CGCCGCCTCCATGGGCTGCCGCCCGCGACGTTCTCGGGCGGCGAGCAGCAGCGGGTGAACCTGGCGCGGGGGTTCATCGGCGGCCGGCCCATCCTCCTGCTCGATGAGCCCACGGCTTCGCTGGACGCGGCGAACCGGGACGTGGTTATAGGGCTGATCCGCGAGGTCAAGGCGCGCGGCACGGCCGTCGTCGGCGTTTTCCACGACCAGGCGGTGCGCGACGCGGTGGCTGACCGGGTATTTGAAGTCACGCCATTGCAGGACGCCGCATGACGGAAACCATTCTGACGAACGCGCGCCTCGTGTTGCGCGATGGCGTCGTTCCGGGCACGATCATCATGCGTGACGGTCGGATCGCGTCTGCGGGGCCGTGCGGCACCTCCCATCGTTTGGCGGAGGACATGGATCGCGACTACCTCCTCCCCGGCATCGTGGACGTGCACACGGACAATCTGGAGCGCCAAGTCCAACCGCGCTCCAATGCGCGCTGGCCGTCGCGCTCGGCGTTGATCGCGCACGACGCGCAATGCGCCGCCGCCGGGGTCACGACGGTGCTGGACGCGCTCTGCCTTGGCGACCTCGGCTTCGAGAAGGAACGCATCCGGACTTTTCTGGAGGGCGTCGACGACATCGACGCGCTCGCGGACACCGGCCTGCTCAAGGCGGAGCACTACCTGCATCTGCGCTGCGAGATGCCCGCCGCGGACATGCTGGCGCTGATCGATCCGGTTGCCGACCATCCGCGCGTGCGGATGATCAGCTTGATGGACCACAGCCCCGGGGTTGGCCAGTACGCCGATCTTGACTTCTACCGGATGATCCGCCGCAAGGAGGGCGTGTCGGGCGCCGAGTTGGAAGCTGGCATCGTCCGGTTGCAGGAACAGCGCGCGCGGCTGCGCGATCCCAACCGGCGGGCACTCCTCGCCCGCGTCGCGGGCCTCCCCGTCGCCAGCCACGACGACCGCACGGCCGCCGACGTGGCCGAGAACCAGGCCGATGGCATCCGGATCAGCGAGTTTCCCGTCACCATGCTCGCCGCTCGCGCCGCCAAGGCGGCCGGGATGGAAGTGATTGGGGGCGCGCCCAACGTGGTGCGTGGCGGCTCGCATTCCGGCAACGTCGCCGCCGCCGACCTGGTGCGCGCCGAGGCGGTGGACGCCTTGGCCTCCGACTACGTGCCGGCGAGCCTGGTCGAGGCCGCGTTCCGCTGCGTGGCCGACACCGCCATCACCTTGCCCGAGGCGGTGGCATTGGTATCCGACCGGCCGGCGCGGATGGCCGGGCTTGCCGATCGCGGCCGGCTCGAGGC
>CAXUIE010000400.1:0-3110 GCA_964250825.1 uncultured Acidisphaera sp.
CGCCCAATACCGCGCTCGCGGCGCCGGCGGACGCCCCGGCCCGTCCCGACATCGTCACGCGCGAATATTCGGTCGATCCGGCGCGCCTGCTTGACGCGGTTGAACAGGTGGCCGCGGCCATGCCCCGCACCTGGCGCCTGGACCCGGCGCACGACGCGGGCGGAACGGCGCGCTTCGTGGCCCGGAGCGCGGTGCTGAACTTCCCGGACATCGTATCCGTCCAGGTGCTCGCGAGCGGCCCCAAGGAAAGCGCGCTCGTCTTATATTCGCGCAGCGTCTACGGGCGTTCCGACTTCGGCGTGAACCGCCGCCGCCTCGCGGCCTGGATCGCGTCGCTGGACAGCAAGTTCCCGACCGAAAGATGAACAAAGCATGCGTGGTCTAGGCCCGTTCCTCCGCAGCGCCTGGCGGCTCGCGCTGCCGTATTTCCGCTCGGAAGAGAAATGGTCGGCGCGCGGGTTGCTCGCCTCCATTGTCGCGCTAAACCTGTTTTCGGTCTTTCTCTCGGTGGTGCTGAACTACTGGAACCGCGAGTTCTACAACGCGCTGCAAACCAAGAACTGGGGCGCCTTCATCGATCTGCTGTTCTTCTACCGCCACACGCCCAGCGGGCTGATGCCGGGCTTCTGCTGGGTGGCGGCGGTGTTCATCGGCGTCGCCGTGTATCGGACCTACCTTAACCAGTGGCTGCAAATCCGGTGGCGGCGGTGGCTCACGCGGCGGTTCCTCGACGAGTGGCTGGCGGACCGCGCCTACTATCGGATCAGCCTGACGACCGGAGGCGAGGCGGTCGGCACGGACAACCCGGATCAGCGCATCGCCGAGGATCTGCGCGAGTTCGTCGGCAGCACGTTGTCGCTCGGGGTCGGGTTGCTCGCCAACGTCGTTTCGCTCGCGAGCTTCATCGGCATCCTGTGGGGGCTGTCCGGCAGCATCACATTGTTTGGGACCACCATCCCCGGCTACATGGTTTGGATCGCGATCATCTATGCGGCGGTGGGCACCGTGCTCACGCATCTTGTCGGGCGCCCGCTCGTCGCGCTCAACTTCAACCAGCAGCGCGTGGAAGCGGACTTCCGCTACGGGCTCGTCCGCTTGCGCGAGAATGTGGAAGGTGTGGCGCTGTATCGCGGCGAGGCGGAGGAGCGCGACAACCTGCGGGAGCGGTTCAGCCACGTGATCGGCAATTGGTGGGCCATAATGCGGCGAACCAAGCTGCTCAACACGCTCACGTCCGGCTACGACCAGGTCGCGGTGATCTTTCCCATCATCGTCGCCGCACCCCGGTATTTTTCCGGGCAGATCCAGCTCGGCGGCCTGACGCAGACCGCAGGCGCGTTCGGCCGTGTGCAGGATTCATTGTCGTGGTTCGTTTCGGCCTACACGATGCTTGCGTCCTGGCGCGCCACCGTCGAGCGCTTGACGACCTTCCACAAGGCGATCGTCGGCGCGCGCGCGGCGGCCTCCGAGGGGCTTACCTGCGTCGACGGCCCGGCTGACCGGCTGGCCGCGCGAGACCTCACCCTCGCGCTGCCAAGCGGCACCGTGCTGCTGCATGCGAGCGACCTTGAATTTGAGCCCGGTCGCTCCGTCGTGGTCACCGGACGGTCCGGCACGGGAAAATCGACGTTGTTCCGCGCGCTCGCCGGCATCTGGCCGTTCGGCACGGGACGGGTCGAGCGCCCACGACGCAGCCTGTTCCTGCCGCAGCGGCCCTATATCCCGCTCGGCACCCTGCGGCACGTCGTCTGCTACCCGGCCGAACCCGGGAGCTTCGATCAGGCCGAGGTCGCGCAAGCCCTGGAGGATGCCGGGCTGTCCTCCTTCATCGCCAAGCTCGACGAGGATGCGAACTGGCCACAATGCTTGTCGGGCGGCGAGCAGCAGCGAGTCGCGTTCGCGCGCGCCCTGCTCGCCAAGCCGGACTGGCTGTTTCTGGACGAGGCGACGGCCAGCCTCGACCCCGAAGCCGAGGCGCAGCTTTATCGGGCGATCAAGCAGCGCCTGCCGGGCACCACCGTCGTTTCTATAGCCCACCGCCCGTCGGTGGTGGCCCAGCACGATGAGCGGCTTCAGTTCCGGCGGGAGGAAGGCCGGCCCGGAGCCTTGCTGCCGACCCCGTCGGAAATCCCCGCCAGGGTGTAAGACGCTCACGGCATCGTGTTCGCGATGGGCGTGCGCGTGCCGCGCGATGGTTTTCCTCTCGTTATTAACTCATGTGGCGCCGATTCCTCACACGGTCCGCGTTCGCGGCAGTTTCAATCCTGCCGAGTTGCAGCAGGCCGCCCCCCCCGCCCCCGATCGCAAGCGGGAGCGTCGTCCCCATCCATGACGACGCGGACACGCCTCGGCCAACGCGTCATCACCGCACCAAGACACACCAGGATAACACGGGTTTGACCGCCGCCCAGAAGCAGCGCGTGTTCATCGATTTCAGCGCCTGGGAAAGCCGAAAAGAAGGGCCGTGAACATGTCGACCGGCGAACCCGAACCGGCCGCGGACCCGGAGGACGACGCGGGCTGCGAAGTCCATAACGGGATGGAGGCGGCCGCGGCCGTGCTGCAAGGCGAGCGGCTCGTGATCCTTCATTCGAACTCGGCCGGCGCGCAGGCCGACAAGCTGAACGCGCTCCGAGCCGCGCTGCGCGATCGGCCCATCCGCGTGTTGCGTTTGGACGGAAAGCATCCGCGCGGATTGGCGGCGATCGCCGCGCCAGAGCCCGAGGCGGACCGGGCCGTGCTCGTGGTCGAACATGCCGATCGGCTGGACCCAGCGACGCTCGACGCGCTCCGGGATGTGGAAAACCTGCAACTCGTGTTGTTTCATCGCACGGACGCCCCTCGCGCCGTGAGCGGGAGGGCCTTGGAGCCCGCGTCGGTCCGGTTTCCGCCCGGCCACCTCGTCGCCTTCGAGCTCGAACCCAAGCCCAACCGCTGGCGGAGGCTCGGTGCGACGATCTTCCTCGCCATCGCGGCGGCAGGGGTGCTGTTGGCCGGCGTGCTTTACTACGACCTCTCGTGGCGGTCTCGCGACGACAGTACGCACGTGGCGGCCACCAGCGATGCCTCATCGCCACCCCCGTCCGCGGCGGCGCCCCCCTCCTCGGTCC
>CAXUIE010000401.1:0-3104 GCA_964250825.1 uncultured Acidisphaera sp.
CCCCAGCCCGAGCTGCCGGTTAATTTCGGGCCGACCCCAGCCAATCCGTTCGGCGGCCAGGTGTTCGACATCTTCGACCTGATGGACCCGGAAGCCATGCAGCCGCTGCACCCGACGGGGGCAGCGGGCGGCGAGCCCGAGCCCGAGCCGGAAGCTCCGGCGCGTGATGTGGCGGGAGAGGCGGTGCCGCTGTCGGAACCCGCCGTGGCGGCCGAACCGATCCCGGAGCCCGCCCCCACTGCCCCGATCGAAGCCGCTTACGGTGAAGCTGCATCGGCAGGGCCCGAGCCGGCGTTTGCACCCGATGCGATCGCGACGGCCGCGCCCGAGACGGAGGAAGTCGCGGCTGCCCCGCTCGAGCCGGAACCAGAGCCGCGACCGGCGGAGGTCGCCCCTGCCGAGCCCGAGCCGGAAACCGAACCTGAGGCGGTGTCCCCGGCCGAGCCACTCGTGAAACCGATACTGGTCGGAACGAACGGCGAGCCTGCCATCGAAAGGAAGCGTGGCTGGTGGCGACGATGAGGCGCCTTAGCATGGCGCCGGGGTCGGGGTGGCTTACCCACTGCCGGAACGACGGCACTTCGGTTGCCTGTAAAGAAACGAATTAACGCCTGGGGAATGAGTACGTCGGCTCATGGTGAAAACTACCCGCGAATACAGCGCAGGTCCTCAAGTCGCGATTGGATTGTGGGGCACAATCAGTTTGTACGAGACCTTCGCATAACGCTTCCCCCGACGCGATTTGATATGATTCGCTGCCGATTGATTTGGATCGGAGCGGTGAGATGCGTCGTAGACCAACGTTTCGCCCCGCAACGAGCGCGCGGACGGCACGCCGGTGGACCCCGACGCGCGCTGGGCCAAGCGGCGGAACGGGCGGTCGGTGCAGGGCTATAAGCTGCATGCGGCGGTGGACGCCGGTAGCGGCTTGGTGCGGGGCGTGCGAGCGACCGGATCGGGCGGGCGCGGCTGTGGAACGGCGCGCGCAACCGGGTGGACCTGACGATGAAGCTGATCGGCTACAATCCGCGCCGGGCACTCGTGCTCGGTGCTCGAAGATCGCAGGCGGCATGATGGGAGGAGTGTGTCTTCGGCCCGCCCACGCCGGCCCTAAACCGCCAGATCGAAAGTGACCGGGTGATCGCCGCGATGCGCTCGCACGGCCGCGGGAGCATAAAGCCGAGGTGCGGCGCGTCCGCGCGCGGATCGAAAAGGTGTTCGGCACCTGCAAGCGTTGCTACGGCCTCCACCGGATGCGCTGGCTCGGCCTGGCCAAGGCCGGCCTGCAGGTCAGGCTTACGGCAATGGCCTACAACCTGCGCCGGAGCTGGCGCCTGGTCGACACCGCGACGGCCTGAAGGCGGACACCCGGATTCCGCCCGCCGTCAGAAAAGCACCCCGCAGCGGGCAGGTCGGACGCGGCGCGCCATCGAACGACTCCCAACAGTGTCGACGCGATGGGAACCAGCAGACGTCCGGACCGAATCAGCAAGCCGCGCACAAGTCTCGTTATGTAATTGGGCGCTCGGACACGGAGCTGGCCGAAGCCCAACCCATTCTGAGGCATTTGATCGAACGTCTCAATCAGCGGGCCCGAAGAGAACTCAGTCTCTAGAGTTGCTCTTCGACTAATTTCGTGCCAAGCCCGTGTGTGCAAGGTAGGCGTGGGTCCGCGTTTCCACGCGGGGCCCCATGCGGAGAAAGCGGGCGAGGTCGGCCGGGTGGTCGATGTCCATGCCGATGCCGGGCAACGGCACGACGGTCGGCTCGATGCCGCGCGCGCGCGCCGCGTCCAGGTGGGGGAAGAAGCTGTCGTCGCCGAAGCGGAGCGGCACTGCGTCGGGCGGCGAGAGCAGCACCGCGTTCGAGCCGCGCTCGTCGTGCGCCGGCGCGACGGTGAAGGAGGGGGCCGGGCGGTGCGCGGCCAGCAGCGTTTCCACTTCGATGGGAGTGATCCGGGGAATGTCGCCCGGCACCTGCAACAAGCTGGCCCGCCCCTCGCGCAGCAGGATGCGCGTCGCCGCCATCACCGCGCCGGTGTGCCCGTCAGCGGCGCCCTCTTCGGTCACGCGCGCGCCGAACCGCTCGGCCAGCGCCGCCGCCGCCGGGTCGCCCGTCACGACCAGCACGCCGGCAAGGCCGCGAACCCGCGACAGCGCGGCCAGCACATCCTCGGCCATCACCAAGGCGAGCGAAACGCGTTGCTCGGGCGATAGCAGGCCGGCCAGACGCTGCTTCGAGCCGAGGCCTCCCTTGATGGGCACGACCGCCCAAACGTCGCTCACGCCGCGAGCTCGCTCGCTGCTTGCAGCACGGTGCGGGCCAGCGTTTCGCGCTCGGCGAGCGTCGTCATCAACGTCGCGGCCAGGAACACGCGGGGGCGGCCGCGGAACAGCGCGTCGGCGTCCGCGTGGTCGGCCACGTAGCCGTCCAGCAGATCGCCATACCGCTCGGCGACGGTCGCCGCACTCACTGAAAGGCCGAGTTCGGCCATCATCTTCGCGGTGGGGCCTTTCACCGCCCGTCCGCCGATGATCGGGGAAACCGCGACGACGGGCGCGCGGCAGCCGGCGAGCGCTTCCCGCACGCCGGGGACGGCGAGGATCGGCTCGACACTGATGAACGGGTTCGACGGGCAGACCACGACAGCGCGGAGATCGGGCCGGGTCAGCGCGGCGAGAAAGTCGGGGTGCGGCCGCGCGGACCCCGCACCCACGAACGCGAGTTCGCGCACCACCGGCCGGCATTGCTGGCGGACGAAATAATCCTGGAAGTCGAGCCAGCCATCTTCCGTGCGGAGCCGGGTGCGCACCGGGTCATCGGACATCGGCAGCACGCGCGCGGCGATGCCGAGCCGGCGGCGGAACGCGTCGGTCACCGCCGCCAGCGTCTCGCCCGCGCGCAGCCGCCGGGTACGCTCCACGTGCACGGCGAGATCCTTGTCGCCGAGGCGGAACCAGGTCTCGCCGCCGAGCACCCGCATGGCTTCCATGAACGACCAGGTGTCCCCCGCCCGGCCCCAGCCCGTTTCGGGGTTGGCGACTCCGGCGAGCGCGTAGAGGAGCGTGTCGATGTCGGGCGAGATCGCCAGGCCCAGATGCTCG
>CAXUIE010000402.1:0-3079 GCA_964250825.1 uncultured Acidisphaera sp.
CATGGTGCCGATCTCGGCCGCCATTGCGGCGCCCACCCGCCCCGCCACCATCAGCCCGGCCAGCACCGGACCCAGCTCGCGCGTGACCGACAGCACGACCAGGCTCGCGATCGCGCCCTCGGCCGAGAACCGCGCGAAGCCGGTGTAGGACTGCAAGGCCAGGACCATGCCCGTGAACACGGCGGTCAGCGCCACCACGGGAAGGCTGTGGAAGCCGATCTCCAGCAAGGCGCGGCCGAACATGCGCCAGTAGAACGGCGGCCGCACCAGGTGCGACAGGCCGGACAGGGCGAAGGCGGCGAGCCTTCCCGTGAACCGGCACGCATCGCCGACCGCGCGACCGATCGCGGCGAGCAGGTCGAGAAAGGCGTTCACGCTTGCCGATAGGTCCGCGCGAGCCGCCGACCGAGCGAGGTCAGCACCTCGTAGCCGTTCGTCGCGGCGGCATCCGCCACCGTATCGACCGGAATGTTGGGACCGATCAGCTCCAGGAGGGCGCCGGGGCCGATCTCCGGGCGCCCGGTCACGTCATAGGTGGTCAGGTCCATGGACACACGCCCTACCAGCGGGACGGGCCTGCCGTCAAAACACGCCGCACCCCGCCCGGACCGCGCCCGGTGCCAGCCGTCGGCGTAACCGACGCCGCCCGTGGCGATCCGGCTCGGCCGCGGCGCGCGCCAGGTGCCGTTGTAGCCGACCGTCTCGCCGGCGGCGATTTCGCGCACCTGCAGCACGGGTGCCAGCAGCCGAACCACGGGACGCATCGGATTGGGTCGGCCCGGGGTCGGGTTGATGCCGTAGAGCGCCGCGCCGGGACGGGCGAGGTCGGCCATGTAATCCGAGCCGAGAAACATGCCGGAGGAGTTGGCGATGCTGCGCGCCACGCCGGGAAACGCCGCGCAGGCTTGCACGAAACGGCGCAGTTGGTGCTCGTTGGCGGGGTCATCCGATACTTCGGAGGACGCGAGGTGGGTCACCACATAGCGCAGCGCGACGCCGTCGAGCCTCGGCTCGCGCGTGCGCAGGCTCGCGAGTTCACCCCCATCCAGACCGAGCCGCGACATCCCGGTGTCGATGTGGAGCAGGGCCGGCAGGGCGCGCCGGGCGCGGTGTGCTGCGGCCCTCCATGCCTCGATCGCGGCGAGCGAGCCGAGCACCGGGAGGATGTCGTGCGCGGCGGAGGCCGCCGCCGCGCCGGGATGCAGACCGTTGAGCGTCGCCAGCATGGCGTTCGGGATGAGATCGCGGACGGCGAGCGCTTCGTCCAGACTCGCCGTGAAGAAGTGTTGGCAGCCTTCCCGATTGAGCCGCGCCGCGATCTCGCGCGCGCCGAGCCCGTAGCCATCGGCCTTGACCACCGCAGCGACGGCGCCGCTCGGATGCCGGCTCCGGAGGTAACGCCAGTTGGCGGCGATGGCGTCGAGGTCGACCTCGAGGAGCGCCGCGGCCGAATTACTCAATCCGCCTCCGAATGATGCAGGTCGAGATCGGCGAAGCGGGTGAACTCCGCCTCGAAGAACAGCCGGATGGTGCCGGTTGGCCCGTGCCGCTGCTTGCCGATGATGAGCTCGGCCTGATTATGCACGGCGTCCATGTCGGTCGACCATTTGTTCAGCGCGTCCTGGAACTTGGCCTCCGAGTCGAACCCCATCTGCTTGGGCGTCCGCTGCGCGAGGTAGTATTCGTCGCGATAAACGAACCCCCCCCCGCCGGGGGGCTGCGGTGGGGGGCCGGTTTCGGGCCGGGCCGCAGGCGGGGGGCGGGTGTCCGGGGGGCTTTCGACGGCGCGGGACAGCTGCGAGAGCGCCAGCACCGGCACGGCCAGCTCCTTGGCGATCGCCTTGAGCCCTTGGGTGATCTGGCTGATCTCCAGCACCCGGTTCTCCGGCCGGGTGCCGGCGGAAGGGCGCATGAGCTGGAGATAGTCCACGACGACCAGATTGAGCCCGCGGGTCCGCTTGAGGCGGCGGCAGCGGGTGCGCATCGCCGAGAGCGTGAGCGCCGGCGTGTCGTCGATCTGGATCGGCAAGGCGGCGATCTCGCGGCTCACCTGCACGAACTTGTCGAACTCGCGCTGGCCGATGTCGCCGCGACGGATGCGGTCGCCGGAAATGCGCGCCTCCTCCGACAGCAATCGGGTCGCCAGCTGCTCGGCGCTCATCTCGAGGGAAAACAAGGCGATACTGCCCTTCGGCACGGCGTCCGGGTCAGCCCGCCGCGCGTCCGCCATCATCGCCTGCGCCGCGCCGAACGCGATCTTGGTCGCGAGCGCGGTCTTTCCCATGCCGGGGCGGCCGGCGAGGATCATCAGGTCCGACGGGTGCATCCCGCCCATCTTGGCGTCGAGATCGCGCAGCCCGGTGGCCAAGCCGGACACGTGGCCGGACCGCTTGTGCGCCCGCTCCGCCCCCAGGATCGCCTCCGTGAGCGCCTTCTCGAACGAGATGAAGCCGCCATTGGCGCCGCCTTCGGTCGCCAACGCGAACAGCTGCTGCTCGGCGGCCTCGATCTGCTTGGGTCCGTCAAGCTCCGGGTCGGCGCCGAACGCGTTGTTCACCACCGTTTCGCCGACGTCGATCAGCTGCCGGCGCACCCACGAATCGTAAACCGCGCGGCCGTACTCGCCGGCATTGATGATGCCGACCATCGCTCCGAGGAGCTGGACCAGGTACGCCGTGCCACCGACTTCATCGAGCACGCCGGCGTGCTCGAACTCGGCCTTCAGGGTCACCGCGTCGGCGAGCTGCCCAGCCTCGACCCGTCGTGCGATCGCCTGGAAGATGCGGCCGTGAATCGGGTCGGCGAAGTGCTCGGGGGCGAGGAACTCGCTGACCCGCTCATACGCGCGATTGTTGGCGAGCAGCGCCCCGAGCAGCGCCTGCTCGGCTTGCACGTTTGAGGGCGGCAGTCGCTGGGACAGGCCCAGCAGCGGCGAATCGATCGTATTCATCCGGGGAGGAGGATACGCCGCCTCGCCCAACCTCGGCAGCCACTTCAGCCTGTGGACCGCTGTGGATCACGGGGGTGGAACTCAAGCCGCCGTGATCTCTGGCCACAGCCGGTCGGCTCCGGCCCGGGC
>CAXUIE010000403.1:0-3062 GCA_964250825.1 uncultured Acidisphaera sp.
GCCGATCGCGGCGCCGCACCAGCTCGTGCCCAACAGCTCGATGCGCAAGGTGATCGCGCGCCGGCTCGCGGAAGCCAAGCAGTCGATCCCGCATTTCTACGCTTCCATCGACATCGAGCTCGACGCGATGCTCAAGCTGCGCGCTGAGCTGAACGCCAAATCCCCCAAGGAGGGCGCGGGCGCGTTCCGGCTGTCGGTGAACGACCTGCTGATCAAGGCCGCCGCGATCACGCTGCGCCGGGTGCCCAAGGTCAACGCGTCCTGGACGGACGACGCGATCGTGCAATACGAGGACGTGGACATCAGCGTCGCCGTCTCGATCCCGGACGGGCTCATCACGCCCATCCTGCGCCGCGCCGACCAGAAAGGCTTGGCGGCGATCAGCAACGAGATGAAGGCGCTGATCGAGCGGGCCCGCGCGGGCAAGCTGAAGCCCGACGAGTTCCAGGGCGGCGGCTTCTCCATCTCCAACATGGGGATGTACGGGGTGTCCGAGTTCGCCGCGATCATCAACCCGCCGCAGGCCGCGATCCTCGCGGTGGCCGCGGCACAGCAGCGCCCGGTGGTGAAGGATGGCGCGCTCGCCATCGCGACGATGATGACCTGCACGATCAGCGTCGATCATCGCGTCGTGGACGGCGCGCTCGGGGCGGAGTGGCTCGCCGCGTTCAAGGCGGTGGTCGAGGAGCCGCTGAGCCTGATGCTGTGATCCGCCCGGCTACTCGCGCCGACCTGCCGGTGCTGCTCGCGATGCTGCGCGAGATGGCCGAATACGAGCGGCTGGCGCAGCACTTCACGGCGACGCAGGACGCGCTCGCGGCGGCGCTGTTCGCCGATGCTCCGCTCGCGCATGCCGTGCTCGCCGAGGCGGATGGGCGCGCGGTCGGCTTCGCGATCTGGACGTTCTCGTTCCACACGTTCCGTTGCCAGCGCGTGCTGTTCGTTGAGGATGTTTTTGTTTGTGCCAACGCTCGCGCCACGGGGTTCGGCTACGCGCTGTTTCAGTTCATGGCGCGCGAGGCGGTCACGCGGGGCTGCGCTCGGATGGACTGGCATGTGCTCGATTGGAACGACCTGGCACTCCGCTTCTACGACCGGCTCGGCGCGACGGCGCCGCGAGTTGGGTGGGTTGCTCGCCAGCTCGCGGGCGAGGCGCTGACGCGGCTCGCTGGCGCGGCCACGCCGGCTCCGCGGTCGAGCGGGTCGGGTTGATCAAGCTGAGCAAGCACATCGCAAGCGAGATGCCGGGCGGGGAATCGAGCTCGCTTACATCGAGGACGCGGTCGCCTCTCCCGCGCAGGTCGCGCGCGATCCGACCGACCGGCCCTCACAAGGTCGTTCAAGCCGATCCCGGCTTTCGGCGGACGCGTGCTACGGGTTGTTCATCGAACAGAGGGAGCCGATATCTTCGTGGTCACAGCGCATTGGGACCGAGGAGCGAGCGTTGATCCGCACCAACTACGACCCTGAGGCTGATGTGCTGCACGTCAGGTTCGGCCGGGATGGAGCGCGATACGACGGGGCGGAGGAGGTTGTTTTCCTCGAGTTCGACACGGATGGCGATCCGATCGGCCTGGAGGCGACGAGCGTGCGCGGGGGCGGCGGCGCGGGATGCCGTGAAGCCCGCAGCGGAATAGCCAGGAAGCACTCATGCCCGACCAATCGTTCGACCTAATCGTGCTCGGCGGCGGGCCGGGGGGCTACGTGGCGGCGATCCGGGCCGCGCAGCTCGGCATGAAAACGGCCGTGGTCGAGCGCGAGCATCTCGGCGGCATCTGCCTCAACTGGGGCTGCATCCCGACCAAGGCGCTGCTGCGCACGTCCGAGATCAACCATCTGCTGCACCACCTGCCCGACTTCGGCTTCGATGCCGTCCAAGCGCGTTTCGACACCGGCAAGGTGGTTAAGCGGTCGCGCGCGGTCGCCAAGCAGCTCTCGTCCGGCGTGGCCCACCTGCTGCGCAAGAACAAGGTGACGGTTATCGACGGCCAGGGCTCGCTCGCCGGCAAGAACGCGCTCGCCGTGACGAAAGACGGCAAGCCCGTGGGGACGATGACCGCGCCGCACATTATTCTGGCGACCGGCGCCAGGGCGCGCGAACTGCCGGGGTTGGAAGCGGACGGCAAGCTGATCTGGACCTACAAGGAAGCGATGGTCCCGCCGGCGATGCCGAAGTCGTTGCTGGTGGTGGGTTCCGGCGCGATCGGCATCGAGTTCGCGAGCTTCTACCTCAACATGGGCGTTGAGGTCACCGTGGTGGAAGTGATCGATCGCGTGCTCCCCGTGGAGGACGAGGAGATCAGCGGCTTCGCGCGCAAGGCGTTCGAGAAGCAGGGCATGAAGATCCGCACCGGGGCCACGGTGAAGTCGGCCAGGAAGAACGCCGAAAGCGTGACGCTGGCGATTGAAGTCAACGGCAAGACCGAGGAAATCACTGTCGAGCGGGTGATCTCGGCGGTCGGCATCGTCGGCAACGTGGAGGGGCTCGGGCTGGAGGAGCACGGCGTAACGGTCGAGCGCACCCATGTCGTCGTGGACGGATATGGTCAGACCGGCATACCCGGCCTCTACGCAATCGGCGATCTCGCCGGGCCGCCGTGGCTCGCGCACAAGGCGAGCCATGAGGGCGTCATCTGTGTCGAGAAGATCGCCGGGCTGAATGATGTCCATCCGCTCGATGTCGGCAATATCCCCGGCTGCACCTACTGCCGCCCGCAGGTCGCGTCCGTGGGCATGACGGAAGCGCGGGCCAAGGCGGCCGGCCATGACGTCAAGGTCGGGCGCTTTCCGTTCATCGGCAACGGCAAGGCGATCGCCATGGGCGAGCCGGAGGGCATGGTAAAGACCGTGTTCGATGCCAGGACGGGCGAGCTTTTGGGAGCGCACATGGTCGGCGCGGAGGTCACCGAAATGATTCATGGCTACACGGTTGCCCGCACCCTGGAGAGCACGGAGGCGGAGCTGATGCACACGGTATTCCCGCACCCCACCGTCAGTGAGACCATGCACGAGGCGGTGCTGGCCGCCTACGGGCGGGCGATCCACTTCTGAGTGCCCTGGAT